>NZ_JALBGX010000086.1:0-29105 GCF_023006465.1 Rhizobium sp. PRIMUS64
CGAACCGCCGCAGCCGCCGTCGCCAAGGCGCAGGCCAATCTCGACAAGGCCAGGGAGCAGCTCGGCTATGCGCAGCTTCGGGCAGAATTCGATGGCGTTGTGACGGCGACCTCGGCCGAGGTCGGCCAGGTGGTGTCGGCCGGCCAAACGGTCGTGACCATCGCCCGGCCGGACAAGCGTGACGCTGTGGTCGACGTGCCCCAGGCCGCCGCCCAGAAACTGAAAATCGGCGCGCCCTTCGAAGTGACGCTGCAGCTCGCCCCGACGATCCGCACGTCGGGCGTCGTGCGAGAGATCGCCCCGGAGGCGGAGACCGCTACCCGCACGAGCAGAACCAAGATCGCGCTCGCTGATCCGCCCGAGGCCTTCAGACTCGGCTCGGTCGTCACCGCTTCTGCAACCATCGCTGCAGATCCTGAGATCGTGCTGCCTTCCTCGGCAATCCTTGCCGGCAGCGACGGCCCGAGCGTCTGGATCGTCGATGCTCCCGCCAGGAAGGTATCGCTCCGCCGCGTGAAGATCGACGGCGATGTCGAAGACGGCGGCACCGTTCGCGTCACAGAAGGGCTCGTCCCCGGAGAAAGGGTAGTCGTGGCAGGCGTGCATAAACTTGAAGATGGCCAGGCCATCAGGATCGACCAGGAGATCAACCAGTGAAGTCCTTCAATCTTTCCGACTGGGCGCTCGAACACCGTTCGCTCGTCTGGTACTTCATGATCGTCTTCATTCTCGCAGGCGCCTTCTCCTACGTGAAACTCGGCCGCGAGGAAGATCCGAACTTCACGATCAAGACGATGGTGATCACCGCGCAGTGGCCCGGCGCCTCCGCCGATGAGGTGACGCGGCAGGTGACCGACAGAATCGAGAAAAAGCTCCAGGAACTGGAATCGCTCGACTACACGAAGAGCGAGACCGTTGCCGGCCAGACGACCGTCTTCGTCGAGCTGCTGCCGACCACCAAGGCAAAGGATGTCGCGCCGACCTGGCTGCGCATCCGCAACATGATCGCCGACATCAAGGGCGATTTTCCCACGGGGGTCGTCGGTCCTTTCTTCAACGATCGCTTCGGCGACGTCTTCGGAAACATCTACGCCTTCACCAGCGATGGGCTTACCCAGCGCCAGCTTCGCGATCTCGTGGAAGATGCCCGTTCCAAGGTTCTGACCGTGCCCAACGTTGGCAAGGTCGATGTGGTCGGCGCTCAGGACGAGGCGATCTATCTCGAATTCTCCACACGCCAGATCGCAGCGCTCGGGATCGACCAGCAGTCGGTCATCCAGACCCTGCAGGCGCAGAATGCCGTCACTCAATCCGGCTTCGTTGACGCCGGGCCGGAGCGCATCGCATTGCGGGTCAGCGGACAATTCACCTCCGAGGACAGCCTGAGATCGATCAATCTCCGAATAAACGACCGCTTCTTTCCGCTGAGTGACGTCGCCACGATCAAACGCGGCTACGTGGATCCGCCCTCGTCGCTGTTTCGCTTCGACGGCCAACCGGCGATCGGGCTTGCCATCGGCATGAAGCAGGGCGCCAATCTTCTGGAGTTCGGCGAGGGGCTCGACGCGCAGATGAAGCGTGTCGTCGCTGACCTTCCGATCGGCGTGGACGTTCACCGCGTTTCCGATCAGCCGGCCGTTGTCGACGAAGCGGTGTCCGGATTTACCCGCGCGCTGTTCGAAGCGATCGTCATCGTCCTGATCATCAGCTTCATCAGCCTTGGTCTTCGCGCCGGCATGGTGGTGGCGATCTCCATTCCTCTCGTCCTGGCGATCACCTTCGTGGTGATGGAATATTCCGGCATTTCGCTTCAGCGCATTTCGCTCGGCGCGCTCATCATCGCGCTCGGGTTGCTTGTCGACGACGCCATGATCGCCGTTGAGATGATGGTGGCCCGCCTGGAGGCGGGCGACGATCTCAGGAAAGCCGCCACCCACGTCTATACATCGACCGCCTTCCCGATGCTGACCGGAACGCTCGTCACCGTTGCCGGCTTCATTCCGGTTGGTCTCAACAACAGTGCTGCCGGTGAATTCACCTTCACGCTTTTCGTGGTCATCGCGGTTTCGCTGATCGTTTCCTGGGTCGTGGCGGTGCTGTTCACGCCGCTTCTCGGCGTTACAATCCTGCCGAAGACGATGAAATCGCATCACGAGAAGAAGGGCCGCTTCGCTTCCATCTTCTCCTGGCTTCTGGGGCTGGCGATGCGCTGGCGCTGGGTCACCATCATCCTCACGGTCGGCGTCTTCGGGCTTTCCATTGGCGGCATGGGGCTGGTGCAGCAGCAGTTTTTCCCGAACTCGGACAGGACCGAGCTCGTCATCGACTGGAACCTCCCCCACAACAGCTCGATTGCCGAAACCAACAGGCAGATGGCCAGGTTCGAAAAGGAGATGCTGGCCGACAACAAGGATATCGATCATTGGACGACCTATGTCGGCCAGGGTGCGCCACGCTTCATCTTGTCCTTTGACGTGCAGACGCCCGACGTGTCGTTCGGACAGACGATCATCGTCACCAAAGGGCTGGACGTGCGCGACAAGGTGCGGGCGGAACTGCAGGACTATCTGACGAAAACCTTCCCCGGCACCGACGCCTTCGTCAAGCTTCTCGACATCGGTCCGCCCGTGGGCAAGCCGGTCCAGTACCGGGTCACCGGCCCCGATATTCAAAAGGTCCGCGATCTCTCGCAGCAGTTTGCCGGCGTCATGGGATCACACCCGCTTCTGGCAAACCTGGTCCTGGACTGGAACGAGCCGTCCCGCGTGGTGAAGGTCGATGTCCTGCAGGACAAGGCGCGCCAGCTCGGCGTATCCTCCGAAGACATCGCCACCGCCCTCAACGGCATCGTCGAAGGCTCGACAGCCACCCAGGTTCGAGACGACATCTACCTGGTCAACGTCATCGGCCGCGCCAGGGCATCCGAGCGCGACTCCATCCAGACGCTTGAGAATCTGCAGCTCTCCACCTCCAACGGCAAGGTCGTGCCTCTCTCCGCCGTGGCGAATTTCCGCTACGAGCTCGAGCAGCCGACGATCTGGCGTCGCGACAGGCAACCCACCATAACGGTCAAGGCAGCCGTCGTCGGTCCGACGCAACCGGCCACGATCGTCGACCAGCTCAAGCCCAAGGTGGAAGAGTTCCAGAAAAACCTTCCGGTGGGATACAAGGTGGAAGTGGGCGGCGCGGTCGAATCCAGCGCCGAGGCTCAGGGGCCGATCGCAGCGGTTGCTCCGCTGATGCTGTTTGCGATGGCGACGATCCTGATGATCCAGCTGCAAAGCTTCAGCCGCCTCTTCCTGGTGTTCGCCGTCGCGCCGACGGCGCTGATCGGCGTGGTCGCGGCGCTCTTGCTGAGCAACGCTCCTATGGGCTTCGTCGCGATCCTCGGCGTGCTGGCGCTCATCGGCATCCTGATCCGCAACTCCGTCATTCTGGTCGTCCAGATCGAGCATCTGCGCAGTGAAGGAATGGCGCCCTGGCAGGCCGTCATCGAGGCCACTGAACACCGCATGCGGCCGATCATGCTGACGGCCGCGGCAGCCACGCTGGCGCTGATCCCGATCTCGCGCGAGATCTTCTGGGGCCCGATGGCCTACGCCATGATGGGCGGCATCGTCGTCGGAACGGCGCTCACCCTGCTGTTCCTGCCTGCGCTCTACGTCGCGTGGTTCAGGATCCGGCGGGATGAAGGCGTCGTCCAGGCCGATGCCGTGGCAGAGGCGTGAGCACGGGCTTCGACGTCCATCGCATGCGGCCGTCGCGGCGGCCGCTGCAGGTCCTGGCTTCCAAGGAGAGAACTCGATGACGGCCCAGCGGTTGAATGAGTTTCCGTTGGGGGCCAAGACGATGCTGGTCGCGATCGGCCTGGCGATGCTTGCCGGTTGCGCCACACGACCGTCGCCTGATGTGTTGAACCCGGTCCATATGCCAGTTCAACTCAATGCATCGCTTCAATCCGATGAAGCCGCCTCGAGCCGTGTAAACGTGCTCGCTGCGACAAACAGGAACCCCGATACCGCGCGCGGCGGGTTCGGGAGCGCCTGGGCTGACAATCTCAGCTACGAGCAATATGCGTTTTCGGTCCCTCCCAACCGGAAGGACACCGCGATCACATATCCGACCTCGAGGCCGGATCCCGAACGCCAATTTGTCGTCATCCAGCGCAAGCAGCTTCCAAGGGACGCATTCGTAGAGGAGGCGCTCCGCTCCACGCAGTCCGATGGCACCGTCGGCATCTTCGTCCATGGCTACAATTATAGTTATCAAGAGGCGTTGTTTCGCACCGCGCAGATCGCCGCGGACGCCAATATTCCGGGCTCTCCGATTCTGTTTTCCTGGCCATCGGCCGCCGCCGTCGCCGGCTATGTCGCCGACCGCGATGCGGCGCTGTCCTCGCGCAGCGACCTCGACTCGCTTGTCACCTCGCTCTCGGCTTCAGGAAAGGTGAAACGCATCATCCTTTTCGGACATAGCATGGGAGGATTCCTGGTCATGGAGACCGTGCGCCAGCTCAAACTGCAGCATCGTGACGACGTCATCGATAAACTGGCGGTGATCCTGGCCGCCCCTGACATTGACATCGATGTTTTCCGGTCCCAGCTGAAGGATATCGGGCGGATGCCGATCCCGATATCTCTTCTCGTTTCGAAGGACGACCGGGCGCTGGTGGCCTCGAGCTTCATAGCGGGAGAGCGGGCGCGCGTCGGACGTCTCGACATCGACGATCCCGTCATCAGGGAGGCTGCCTTGAAGGAAAGGCTTCGGGTCATCGACATTACGTCGATCCACGCGTCCGACGGGCTGGGGCACGACCGCTACGCATCGCTTGCCAAGTTCGGCGCGCAGCTTGCCTCCTTCGAAAGCGGGAGACGGTCGAGCGCCGGCGACGTTGGCGCCTATGTCTTCGATGCCGCCGGCGCCGCAGTCGCAAGTCCGTTTCGGCTGGCCGGACGTGTTGTCGGCTCGCAATGATGAGAACTGGTGTCTCAGGCAGGCGCACATGGCTAATCCTGAGGCATCGTCAAGAGATGTGTACAATGTGACTATTAAATTGTCAGCTGCACAAATGAAGAGCAGACTTCCGCCTGTGGTCGATTTGGCCTCAAGGATAGGGGAGGGCATTCATGAGCGTACGAAATCCGTCTCCCTCGTTATACAACGAGGATCTTGCACCCGCCGAGGAGCGTAAATGGGGTGCATTCAGCATCTTTAACGTCTGGACGTCAGACGTCCACAGCCTTTGGGGTTACTATCTGGCGGCGAGCCTGTTCCTGCTGTGCGGCAGCTTCGTCAATTTCGTCATCGCCATCGGCATCGGATCTCTGGTCATCTTCGTTCTGATGAGCCTGGTCGGCAATGCCGGCGTGCGCACCGGCGTACCCTTTCCGGTCCTGGCGCGCGCCTCCTTCGGCACGTTTGGGGCGAATGTTCCGGCACTGGTCCGGGCGGTGGTCGCCTGCTTCTGGTATGGGGCGCAGACCGCCGCCGCATCCGGCGCCATCGTTGCCTTGCTGATCCGCAACGACAACCTGCTCGCCTTTCACCAGAACAGCCACTTCCTCGGCCACTCGACCCTCGAGGTCATCTGCTACGTCATCGTCTGGGCGCTGCAGCTACTGATCATTCAGCGCGGGATGGAAACGGTTCGCAAGTTCCAGGATTGGGCCGGTCCGGCCGTCTGGATCATGATGCTGGTGCTCGCAGTCTATCTGGTCGCCAAATCAGGCACCTTCTCCTTCGGGTCCGAAATCCCGCGCGACGTGCTGATCGAAAAGACCAAGGATGCGGGCGTGCCGGGTGAGCCTGGTTCGATTGCAGCGCTTGCCGCCGTGGCCGCCACATGGATCACCTATTTCGCGGCTCTCTACCTGAATTTCTGCGATTTCTCGCGCTACGCAACGAATGAAAAGGCTCTCAGGAAAGGCAACCTCTGGGGGCTTCCGATCAACCTTCTGGCGTTCTGCCTCGTCGCAGGTGTTACGACCACCGCCGCCTTTACGGTCTACGGAGAGGTGCTGCTGCATCCGGAACAAATATCGGCGAAATTCGACAGCTGGTTCCTGGCACTGCTGGCCGCGCTGACATTCGCGATCGCAACGCTCGGCATCAACGTCGTGGCGAACTTCGTGTCGCCGGCCTTCGATTTCGCCAATGTCTTCCCGCGCCAGATCAACTTTAAACGCGGGGGATATATCGCCGCCCTTATCGCTCTCGTGCTTTACCCGTTTGCTCCCTGGGAGACGGGTGCGGCGCATTTCGTCAATTTCATCGGATCGACGATGGGGCCGATCTTCGGCATCATGATGGTGGATTACTATCTTATCCGGAGAAGCCAGCTGAACGTCGAAGCGCTCTACCATGAGAATGGCGAGTTCCGGTTCCAGAGCGGATGGCACGGCAATGCCTTCATCGCATTTGCGGTTGGCGTGCTCTTCTCCTCGATCCTGCCGACCTTCACCACCATCCTGCCGGACTGGTGGGGAACCTACGGCTGGTTCTTCGGCGTCGCTATCGGCGGGGCGATCTATTTCGTGTTGAGAATGGGCGCGCGGCGCAATCCGGCCTTCGCGTCATGACCGAAAAAAAAGCGCCCGGCAATTGCCGGGCGCCTTTTCATATCTGGTTTTCTGCTGTCGCCTGTTTCAACGGCGAGCGGCAACCGCATGCACGGCTGAACGAGCAGCGGGCTGCGCCATCGTTCTCGCCGTCGAGCGAAGGGCCGAGGAATGGCTAGTGGCCACATCGTCGAGCTTGAACTGGGCGATGAGCTCGCGAAGCTTCTGGGCTTCCTGGGCGAGCGAATCGGATGCCGCCGTCGACTGCTGCACCATGGTTGCGTTCTGTTGCGTGGTCTGGTCCATCCGGTTGACCGCGACGTTGACTTCGCTGAGTCCGATGGACTGCTCCTTCGCTGAGGTGGCGATCGAATCCATATGGTGATTGATCTGGGTAATGAAGCCGCCGATGGTCTTCAAGGCCTGGCCGGTATCGCGCACCAGCTTGACCCCGCCTTCCACCTCCTTCGAGGAGTTCTGGATCAGGCCCTTGATTTCCTTGGCTGCACTTGCCGAGCGCTGGGCGAGTTCGCGCACTTCCTGGGCGACGACGGCGAAGCCCTTGCCGGCCTCGCCGGCTCTCGCCGCTTCCACGCCGGCATTGAGGGCGAGAAGGTTGGTCTGGAATGCAATTTCGTCGATGACGCTGATGATGTTGGAAATCTGCTGCGACGACGTCTCGATACGTTCCATCGCCTCTTCGGCGTGGGAAACGACTTCCGCGGAGACCCCGGCACTGCGATTTGCCTCCGTGGCCACCGTGCGCGTCTCCTCGGTTCGCTTGCTGGAGTTCGACACGTTGGCCGTGATTTCCTCCAGTGCGGCCGCCGTCTCTTCGAGCGAGGCAGCCTGCTGCTCCGTGCGTTTTGCAAGATCGCTCGCCCCGGAAGAAATTTCCCGCGTGCCTTCGTCGATCGTACCGATGCTGTCGGAAATTGCTCTCAGCGTCGCGCCGAGTTGGGTGACGGACTGGTTGAAGTCATGGCGAAGCGCCTCGAAGTCGGGCGCGAAGGTCTCGTTGATCTGGAAGGCGAGGTCACCTGCGGCCAGCCGCTTCAAACCGGCGGCGAGACCCGAGGTAGCGATGCGCAGCCGTTCCGAGGCGTCGGCTTCCGCCTGTTGCTGAGCGGCAATGCGATCGGCCTCCGCCTTGTTGCGGTTTTCCTGGGCTTCGATTGCCATCCGCTTGTTGGTGATCGCGGCCTGGCGGAAGATCTCCACCGCTCCCGCCATCGATCCGATTTCGTCGGCGCGGTCGGCGAACGGAATCTCTGAACCGGTGTCTCCCTCGGCCAGCCGCCGCATCGAGGCGGTTATGCCGGTAATCGGATTGGCGATGCCCGTCAGAACGAAGACGACGGCGCCGAGAACGAGCAATCCCGCAAAGCCGATCGCGGCAAACAGCTCGAATTCTATCGAGGCGAAGGTCTCCTTGCTGAGTTCGGCCGCCTTGTTGCTGCCGCTGACGTTCAGTTCCACCAGGGCCGCAGTTGCTTCTTTGAGCTTATCCGAATGCGAGCGCATCTCTCCACCCAGATATTGCCCGGCTTCCTCGGTCTTGTTGGCCCGGGAGAGGACGAGCAGTTGCGAGCTGCTGGCGATGTAGCCACCAACGCTTTCCTTGATCGTCTTGATCAGTTCGCGCTCGTGGTCGGATGAAGCCAGCGGGAGATAGGCGTCCACCGCTTTGCCAACTGTATCCTCGGCGACTTTAATGGCCTCTTCGCGCGTCTTCTTTTCTGCATCCGACTGCGCGATGATGTGATCACGATAGGCGAGGCGCAAATTCGTCATGGCGAGATTGATCGCTTGCGACGCCTGCACGCTCGGCAGCCAGTTGGTCGCAATTTCTTCGGTGGAGCCGTTCGTATTTCGAAGACCGTCGACCGCGAGATAAGCGACAAGCCCGAAAAGAAGAGCTATACCGCTGAAAATCAACAGCAAACTCGATTTTATGTTTGGACGACGCATTGAAAGCCCCCATCGAACATCCGGTTTCATATCGGATTGGCCAAGGACTTTTTTATCCAAAAAAATTTAACGATTTGTTCCATATGTAAAAACGCCGTTTACCAGTTTTCCGGAAAACTGCTGCCGCCTTCGCGCTCCGGCTCCCGCTAAAGCAGCAAAATGCCTATCGATGCTGCGGCACGGATGACAGGAGCCAGAGATGATGAAGCGCATATTTTCCGCCCTTCTTGCATTGATTCTTCCGGTGCAGGCAGCCGTTTCGCAACCCGCTGACGAGGCGGGGGCACGCAAAGCCCGGTCTATCGCCCAGCTTCAGTCGGAAGGCGTGCCGACCATCGATCATCTGCCGACCATCGAGCCCGAGAGCGAGAGCACACGCCGAAATACAAAGGCTGTCGTTCAGCGCACGATTGCGCTTGCGATCGTTGCCGTGAAAGGCGAGACCGGCGACCACGAAACGGGTCAGGCTCTCATCCGGCAGTTCGACGCCGCAAGTTTTTTCACCCCGAAAGAACGGGTCTTCATGGACGATCCCGATCCCTCGGATCAGGACCGGACCAACTTCGCCTGGCGCTACGAGGGCGTGCACGTCATGTTATGGGCGCTCGGGATCACATCCGATCTTGAACGCCCCGACCATATTTGCGACGTGCCATTCATTGCCAACACACTTCGCGAACTGGGAACCGACGGCCTGATGCGTCGTGCCAAGCTGCGTCCGCAGAAAGAACTGCTCGACGCTGCCGATCTCATTTACCGCTACGATTGGGCCGCAGTGAACGCGCGGCTGAAGGGAGAGGAGCCACCTGCCGGATTGGACAAGGGCGTGGTTTACGAACGGCATTATGCCCTCAACTGGCTGACAGGCTACATGGATCAGGATTGGGACGATATTTCCACGGACACATGACGCCGCCCGGCGCCCGGCCACGACGAAGGCGCCTGGTCAGACCACGCATCGACGCGGATGATGCATGTTTTACGAAATAGCATTATGATCGGCTGAGCGCCTGACTGGCGGAGGGGCTGGCCGCGGAATTTGTGATCCGCGCGGAATGGAGGACGGCAGGATTTGGAACGGCTAAAGGACCTGGACAGTATTTCCACGCAATCAGGTGGCGGTTCCACATCGCCTCCGTATGAACGGCCCGGCGTCGTGGCTGCTGCCGTTTACCAGCATGGGCAACGCATTCGCGACATCAGGATAGAAGAGGCCGGCGAATGGCGAAGCAGGGAGAATGCCATCGTCTGGATCGGCCTGCACGAGCCGGATGAAGTGCTGCTGCACCAGGTCCAGGCCGAGTTCAATCTCCATCCGCTGGCGATCGAGGATGCAGCGCAGCCCCACCAGCGCCCGAAGCTGGAGATTTATGGGGACGCGATGTTCATCGTCGCCCGGACCGCCCACATGAAGGATGACGAAATCATCTTCGGCGAAACGCATTTGTTCGTCGGTCGCGGTTATGTCGTCTCCGTTCGCCACGGGGACTCGTCCTCGTATCTCGCGGTGCGGCAGCGATGCGAGGCCACGCCGACAGCGCTTGCCCACGGCGAGAATTATATTCTCTATTCCATCCTCGATTTCATCGTCGACAATTATATGCCGGTGATCGAGGTCGTGCAGGAGGAGGTCGAGAAGCTCGAGGATCTGGTGCTGCGCGAACAGCTGGCAAAGTCTGACATCGAGCGCCTTTACCTGTTGCGGCGCAAGCTGCTGCGGCTCCGCAATGCCGTGGTGCCGCTGGTAGACGTCTGTCGGCGATACGAGCACATCGATCTTCCCGGCATGGATCCGACGCTCCAGTCGCTGTTTCGCGATGTGACGGATCACGTGCGCCGGGTTCAGGAAGATATCGATGCGCTACGCGAGGTTCTCGCCTTTGCCTTCGAGGCCAGCGTGATGATTGGCCAGACGGAGCAGACGGCGATCGCCCGCCAGCTCGCCGCATGGGCGGCGATCCTGGCCGTTCCCACCGCGATCGCCGGTATCTACGGGATGAATTTCAGCGATATGCCCGAACTGAAATTCCAATATGGCTATTTCGTCGTGCTTGGTGTTATCGCCTTCTTGTGCCTGTTTCTCTTCAGTTTCTTCCGTCGGAGGAAGTGGCTCTAGATATGAAGCCTGGCGAAGGCGTCAGCACAGAGCTTCGAGCAGTCGATCCCGATGGCTTCTGATATAGTCGATATCGCTTAGATAGAGCCGGGCATCTCCTGTGGCGACGTCCTCCGCGAATGTCGCCTCTCCAGCCGAGGCGTTCGCCAGCATGAAATCGACCAGCGCCTGAAGCCGCCTGCAGATCATCTCTGGGAGCTGGAGCCGTTCGTCCACCGTCGCCCCATATGCCTCACAGAAGAGTTCCGCTCGCCGCAGCTGTTCGTCGAGGTTGAATGCCACATGTGGGTTGGCGGGATCGGATAGGGGCGCCCAGCGGTAAACCGAGTAGGCCAAATCCCAAAGGCGCGACGCGGGATGGGCGGCGTCGAAATCGATGATGCCGACAGCCGCCTGACCTGCCGTGGCGACATTGTAGGGCGCATAATCTCCGTGGCATACGATCTCGCGCGGCTCCTGTGGCGGCAACATCCATGTCTGGACCTCGCGATCCGATTCCAGAAATCCTTGAGATGCCGAATGAAAGTCGCGCAGAAGCCTGGCTGCGGAAAGCAGCATGGGCTCCGATCCGACAAATTGGTCGCTCAAATCTTCGCAGACGCGCCCGGCGACATAACTGATGACCTCCTGGTTCCCCGTTATTTCAATGGGATCCGGCGCTCCCGAAAAGCCTCTGCTCCTCAGATGGCGCAAAAACCGGTGCACCGTCGGCGTCCACGCGCCGGAAGGCCTGATCACGGTATCGCCATCACGCCAGATCTGCCCGGTTCGACCGCCCTCCAACAGTTTCATTTTCCGGTCTCTTCGATATGGGCCTGAACCGTCGCGCCAAGGTTTGTCTCATGGCAGTTCCGGTAGAACGCCACCACGTCGGAAGGCATTCCGTCGGGGATGGGGACGAAGTCTTCAAGCCGCAGGCCGATCGAGCTGCCGAGTTGTGGATCGGCTAGCTGGCTCGCGCTCAAACTGCCGATACGATCGGCCAGGGCTTGGAAATAGGCGAGGTTCGCATCCACCATCGAAGGGGAGTACGTCCGGCCGTGCGCAGGGATGATCAGCTTTGCATCCAGGTCACGTATTCGCTCGAGCGAGGAACGGATAAGGCGGAGATCATCAGCACTTTTGCTCCAGACTTCGGGAACGGGATGCTCCACCGCGTCGACGGCCAGGCAGATGCGAAGTTCGGGAATCCATACGGCGATATGATCGGGCGTGTGACCCGGCGTATGAATGAGTTCCAGCGTCAGATCGCCGCCATTGAGGGTCATCGAGCCGGAGAACGTAATGTCGGGACCGATGAGGTCGACGTTCCGAAACCTCGAATCCTGGCTTGCCTTGTCCCTCAGGACCTCGCGTGCGGAAGGGTCACGTAAACGGTCGAGCGCTGCGGCATGCGCGATAATCGGAGCGCGCCCCGCAACGGCGGCATTCCCCCAGAAATGATCCCAATCCATGTGCGAATTGATGACGATCATCGGGCGAGCTTTCGTCTGTTCCTCGAGCAGGCCCAGCGCCATCAGGCAGAGTTCGGGCGTTCCGAGCGTATCGATCAGGACATTGAACCTCTCGGTCTGGACGAACACGGCATCAACTTCGTCCCCCGCCCTGACGATCACGATTCGATCATCGAGTTCGGGATATGAACACAATTCCATCGATGGATTCACGTCTGGTCGCCTTTATTGCAAATCGCAGTGATTCATTCGGATACATCAAGTCCCGTTCGAGCGCCTGCTGAACGGTGCGGGGCGGCGGGGCTTCCCGTCAGACTTGGCTTGCGCTCTACCGGAACATGGACATCCCAACGTCTCATCACGCTGTTCGGCACCGCGACCGTGCATATCACCATCACGCTCAGTTTCGAGCGGCCAAGGCTCTTCGGCGTCCACTGTGTTTCGAGCGGCACCGCACAGCGGGGAACCAGCGTCTTCAGGTTGGGCTCCAGCACGTCCCATTGCTGATGCCCCTTGGCGTTCTCGTGCGAAATGAAGCGCCTGGCCTCCTCGCGGATTTCGAACAGGCCATGCGTGTGCTCGGTGGAGCGATCGGTTTCGATGCTCCAGGAGGCTAGGCACAGCGCGCAGGCCGACAGGGCGGCGGTGAGGAGTGTCGATCGAAGCAGTGCGCCGTCAGCGGCCAAATTGGTCATCCTCCCGGGGAGGGGAAGACTACCGAAATGCGGTACGCCTTCAAGGGTTCTCGTCAGAAACAAGCGTCTTTGATGCTCGAATTTAACGCGTCCGATCGATCCCGCTTCAATGCGGCCCACGATGTCCAGCGCATCGCGAATTGGCAGTTTCGGTGGAACAACCGCCGCCAACAGAAGTTTGCCTGTAAAGCAACTCGAGCGGCGGCCGATGTTATCCTCTCCAAAACAGGGTGTGTTGAGCACCCCACCCCGTATTTATTATGTCAATCCACTCCTTCTTCAGGGTATCGATGCGTGGCGCGAGGTTTTCGACCATGCAGCGGATACGGGTTTCGACCGTGTGCTGACGGCGCCTCTTTTCGACCGGGGCGGGGAGCGCAGCGTCTTTGCCTCCCGGGACCTAGACCGCCTGGATCCTCAACTGTCGCTCGGAAGCGCGGTCGAGGAGGGGGTGGGACGCTTGGTGGAGGCCGCCCGCAAGAGCGGCGTCGCCTTGATGATGGACCTGATGCTCGACGGTAAGGCCCGGGATCCCAAGGCGGGCTTTCACCCTGTCGATCCGAGGCGCTCGCCATTGGACCCGGCGGAACCGATGACTGCGATGGGGGCGGAGTCTCTATCCCGGCTGTTGGAAGAATGGACCGAACGGCTGCGAGGACTGACTGGTCTCGGCCTCTCCGGCTACCGGGCGCTCGGGATCGATCGCATTGCGCCGGCGGTTTTCAAATCACTGATTTCGGCGGTGCGCGAGAAGGCGGACGTGCAATTCCTCGCCTGGACGCCCGGCACTGATTTTGGCGCCAGGGCCGCGGTCAAGGATATAGGCTTCGACGGATGTTTTTCATCGATGGCTTGGTGGGATTTCGATGAGAGATGGTTCATCGAAGAACACCGCGTCCAGAAGGAGCTTGGTTGGCAGATCGCTTTTCCGGAACCACCCTTCACCAGGCGGATCGCCCACGGAACCGAGAGCCGCGAAATCCTCGAACGGCGCGCCATAAGGGCTCTGCGCCTGGCTTCCTCACTCGGCGGCGGCCTGATGATTCCGATGGGTTTCGAATATAGCGCAGTTACGCCGCTCGATCCGACCCATGGGAATGGAGCCGGCTTGCGGGGGATGCGCCATGACCTTGCCTTCGATATCTCCTCCGAAATTCGCCTTGCGAACACCGAGATCGGCAAGAAACCCCATGCGCCGACCTCATCGCTTCGGCTCATCCGCAACGCCAACGGACCGGTCTCAGCGCTGCTGCAGGCTGAGGTGGAAGACCTTCGTAGCACTGAGAATGTGCGGTTCATCCTGCTCAACAGGGACCTTCGGAACAGTGCGCCCGCTCCGGTGAGCGCACTGCGCGAAGCGGCCTCCGGTTTTCTTCCCGCCGCAGCCGACGGCACGGCTCTGCGGCTGCGGGCAGGGGAGACCCTGGTGGTCGAAGGCAAGGCGCCGGCACCGATCACATCCCGGCCGATCCTCGACGTCGCGCAGGCGATAGTATCACCGCGGCTCGCCATCGAAAACATCACGCCGCAAGTCGATGGCGGGCGCTTTCCCGTCAAGCGGGTGGTCGGCGACATCGTCACCGTCGAGGCGGATATATTCGCCGACGGCCACGACCCGATCGCCGCGGTCCTGCTCTGGCGGCCGCTCGATGCGGCGGACTGGAACGAGACGGAAATGCAATTGGTCGAAAACGACCGCTGGCACGCCGAATTTCTGCTGGAACGCATCGGACGCTATGAATTTGCCGTCGAGGCATGGAAGAACCCGTTTGCGATTTTCCGCTACGAACTGACGAAGAAGAACGATGCCAGGCTGGATCTGAAGCTCGAACTGCAGGAGGGGTTGAACCTCGTCCGCTCGGCCGAGATGCATGCCGGCCCAACGCTCAATGCCGAATTGAAGGCCCTCGGCGACAATCTCGAAAGGGCGTCGGATGCCGAGCGCACGGCGATCCTGCTCGATGCCGGAACATCCGAATTGATGAACAAGGCCGACAGGCGGCCGTTTCGGCTTCGCTCGACGGCAAGCGCCGTCGATGCCGAACGCAAGGAGGCTGCCTTTGCCAGCTGGTACCAGATCTTCCCGCGCTCGCAGAGCGGCGATCCGGACCGACACGGCACCTTCGACGACGTCATCCCGCGACTGCCCGCCATCCGCGACATGGGTTTCGACGTGCTCTATTTCCCGCCGATTCATCCGATCGGTTCGACCAACCGGAAAGGCCGCAACAACAGCCTGAAAGCCGGGCCGGGCGACCCCGGAAGCCCCTATGCCATCGGCTCCGAGGATGGCGGCCATGACGCCATCCATCCTGAGCTCGGCGAGTTCGAGGATTTCCGCCGGTTGGTCGAGGCGGCAGGGCGGCATGGCCTGGAGATCGCTCTCGACCTTGCGATCCAGGCGTCGCCGGATCACCCCTGGTTGAAGGAGCATCCCGGCTGGTTCGACTGGCGTCCCGACGGCACGATCAAATATGCCGAAAACCCGCCGAAGAAATACGAGGACATCGTCAACGTCGATTTCTACACGAAAGATGCCCTGCCTTCGCTTTGGGTGGAGCTCAGGGATGTCGTGCAGCTTTGGGTGGACCAGGGCGTCAAGCTGTTTCGCGTCGACAATCCGCACACAAAGCCCTTTCCGTTCTGGGAATGGCTGATCGGCGATATCAGGGCCCGTCATCCCGACGTCGTCTTCCTGTCGGAAGCCTTCACCAAGCCGAAGGTGATGTATCAGCTGGCAAAGATCGGCTTCTCCCAGTCCTACACCTACTTCACCTGGCGCAATGCCAAGTGGGAGCTCGAGCAATATATGCGGGAGCTGACCGAGACGGCGCCGAAAGAGTTCTTCCGCCCGCATTTCTTCGTCAACACCCATGATATCAATCCGGATTTCCTGCAGAACGCACCGCGCCCGGCCTTCCTGATCCGCGCTGCACTTGCCGCCACTCTTTCGGGATTGTGGGGCGTCTATAACGGTTTCGAACTTTGCGAGGGGCGACCGGACGCCAAGCGCAAGGAATATGCCGACAGCGAAAAGTACGAAATCCGCGCCTGGGACTACGACCGGCCGGGCAATATCATTGCCGAAATCAGGACGCTCAACCGCATCCGGACCGAAAACACCGCGCTGCATTCGCATCTCGGCCTGACGCTGCTGAATGCGCGAAATGACAATATCTTGTTCTTCGAGAAGGCAAGCCGCGCCCGCGACAACGTCCTGCTGATCGCCATCAGCCTCGACCCCCATAATTTCCAGCAAAGCGACGTCGAGCTGCCGCTCTGGCACTGGTCGCTCGGAGACGACGGCACGCTGGATGCCGAAGATCTGATCGGCGGGCATCGTTTCAAGTGGACTGGCAAATGGCAGAGCATCGGGCTCAATCCTGAGATCCTGCCCTATGCGATCTGGCGCATTCGCTCAAGGGAGGCATGAATGGACACGATGAATGCAGATAGCGCGCCGCAGCCGCTCTGGTACAAGGATGCGATCATCTACCAGCTGCACATCAAGTCGTTCTACGATGGCAATGGCGACGGGGTCGGCGACTTCGCCGGCCTGCACCAGAAGCTCGATCATATCGCAGCGCTCGGCGTCAATGCCATCTGGCTCCTGCCTTTCTTTCCCTCTCCGCGCCGCGACGACGGCTACGACATCGCCGACTATGGCAATGTCAGCCCCGATTACGGGACGATGGAGGATTTCCGAGCCTTCGTCGACGCCGCCCACCAGCGCAATATTCGCGTCATCATCGAACTCGTCATCAACCACACCTCCGACCAGCATCCCTGGTTCCAGCGCGCCCGCCAGGCGCCGGCGGGATCGCCGGAGCGCGACTTTTACGTCTGGTCGGATACCGATCAGAAATTTCCGGAAACGCGCATCATTTTCATCGATACGGAAAAATCCAACTGGACATGGGACGCGGTGGCCGGCGCCTATTACTGGCACCGCTTCTATTCCCATCAACCCGACCTGAATTTCGACAGCCCTCTTGTCATGGAGGAGTTGCTGAGGGTTATGCGCTTCTGGCTGGAAACCGGCATCGACGGGTTTCGTCTCGATGCGATCCCCTACCTCGTCGAGCGCGAGGGGACGATCAACGAAAACCTGCCGGAAACCCACGGGATCCTCAAACGCATACGCGCCGCGCTCGATGCCACTCATCCCGGCGTGATGCTGCTTGCCGAGGCCAATCAATGGCCGGAGGACACGCGCGAATATTTCGGAGAGGGCGACGAATGCCACATGGCCTTCCACTTCCCGCTAATGCCGCGCATGTATATGGCGATCGCCAAGGAGGATCGGTTTCCGATCACCGACATCCTGCGCCAGACGCCGGAGATTCCAGACAACTGCCAATGGGCGATCTTCCTTCGCAACCACGACGAGCTGACGCTCGAAATGGTGACCGACGCCGAGCGGGATTATCTCTGGGAGACCTATGCATCCGACAAACGTGCCCGCATCAATCTCGGCATCAGACGGCGCCTGGCGCCATTGATGGAGCGCGACCGCCGGCGGATCGAGCTGATGAACGCGCTTCTTCTCTCGATGCCGGGAACGCCGGTGATCTATTACGGTGACGAGATTGGCATGGGCGACAATATCTATCTCGGCGACCGGGATGGAGTGAGGACGCCGATGCAATGGTCTCCGGACCGCAATGGCGGTTTCTCCAGGGCAGATCCGGCGCGTCTCGTCCTGCCGCCCGTCGCCGACCCGCTCTACGGTTTCGAGGCCGTCAACGTCGAGGCGCAGAGTACGGACGCGCATTCGCTGCTCAACTGGACGCGCAGAATGTTGGCGTTGCGCGGCAGGCATCCCGCCTTCGGGCGTGGCACGCTGCGGTTCCTTTCACCGGAAAATCGCAAGATCCTTGCCTATCTCAGGGAGTATGAAGGCGAGGTTCTGCTCTGTGTTGCAAGTCTCTCGCGGCTGCCCCAGGCCGTCGAACTCGACTTGTCGAGCTTCGAGGGGCGCGTGCCCATTGAACTGACCGGGATGTCGCCGTTTCCGCCGATCGGCCAGTTGACCTATCTGCTGACCTTGCCGCCCTACGGTTTCTTCTGGTTCCAGCTGACGGCTGATGCCGACCCGCCGGCGTGGCGCACCGCACCGCCGGAACAGCTTCCCGATCTGTTGACGATGGTCATCCGGCGTAGCCTGCTCGACCTCGTGGATGAACCGGGTCATGCGCGCATTCTGAGCGGCGAAATCCTGCCCGCCTATCTCTCTAAGCGGCGATGGTTCGGGGCAAAGGACCAGGCGGTTCAGGCCGCTCGACTGATCTCCGCGACACCAATCCCATTCGCCGACGGCGTCGTCCTCGGCGAATTGGAGGTCGAGCTGCCGAACCACAGCGAATCCTACCAACTGCCGCTCACGGTCGCCTGGGACGATGCGCATCCTTCCGCGCTTGCCCAGCAGCTTGCGCTTGGGAGGATTCGCCAAGGTAGACGCGTCGGTTTCCTCACAGACGGATTTGCCGTGGAGGCAATGGCGCGCGGCATTCTGCACGGACTTCGCGACCGCTCGCGCACCACCGGCCGGACCGGCACGCTCGAATTCATTGGGACAGAACGGCTCGACAGTCTCGATATTTCAGACGAGCTGCCGGTGCATTGGCTATCGGCTGAACAATCCAACAGCTCGCTGCTCGTCGGCGATGTAGCGATGATCAAACTGATCAGGCACATCTTCCCGGGCATCCATCCGGAAGTCGAGATGACGCGCTATCTCACCCGCGCCGGCTATGACCACACGGCGCCCCTGCTCGGAGAGGTCGCGCATACCGATTCCAGCGGACGCCGTTCCACCTTGATCATCGTCCAGGGCGCGATCCGCAATCAGGGCGACGCCTGGAACTGGATGCTGAACAATCTGCGCCGCGGGGCCGACGAACTCGTGCTGAACGATCCGGCGGTCCAACCAGACGATGACGTCTTCCGGTCGCTGATCAGTTTCGTCGCGATGGTCGGTCTCAGGCTCGGCGAATTGCATGTCGTGCTCGCTGCGAAGACCGGGGACGAGGCCTTCAGCCCGGTGGTATCAGGCGACAGCGAAGTCGAGGCGATGAGGAAGGCCGTTGCCGGGGAGCTCGCCTATGCGATGTCGAAGCTCGAGGAACGCGACGAGAATGCCGACCCCGCAATCGACCTGCTCGCAAGGCCGCTTCTCGAGCGTCGTTCCGAACTCGCAGAGCTCGCCGGGACGCTGGCGGAGAGCGCCCGCAATACGCTGATGACACGCACGCATGGCGACTTCCATCTTGGCCAGATCCTCGTCAGCGAGGGTGATGCCGTCATCATCGACTTCGAGGGCGAGCCTGCGAAAAACCTAGCCGAGCGCCGCGCCAAGACGAACCCGCTGCGCGATGTCGCCGGGCTTTTGAGATCGCTGAGCTACCTCGTGGCCACCGCCCAGCTCGACAACGACGCGGTCATCGAACACGACAACGAGGTCCGCCGCGAGGCGATCGCCCGCTTCGGGCGCCATGCCGAGGAGGCCTTTCTCGATGCTTATTCGCAGGCGGTTTCCGTATCGAAGGAGCTTGACATGCCACCCCACCAAAGACGCCGGGTTCTCGATGCCTTTCTACTCGAAAAGGCCGCCTACGAGATCGCCTATGAAGCCCGCAACAGGCCGAAATGGCTTCCGATCCCGCTATCCGGCCTTACCGAAATCGTAGCGCGTCTGACGGGAGTCAAGGCATGAATGTTGAGCGCTCGGAACTTCTGGCGGGCATCGGACAGGATGCGCTATGGGCCCTGATCGAGGGGCGCCATGGCGATCCCTTTTCGATCCTAGGTCCCCACCAAAGCGGCGGCATGACGATCGTGCGGGTGTATCTGCCCGGTGCGGAAGCGGTCGATCTCATCGATGCGACGAGCGGCCGGGTGGTGGCGCCGTTCAGCATCGCCCCCTCGTCCGGCCTGTTTGCGGCGGTGGCGGCCTCGAGGACGGGATACCGGCTGCGGATCACATGGCCGGATGCAGTTCAAATCACCGAGGACCCCTACAGTTTCGGTCTGCTGCTCGGAGAGCTCGACCTCCATCTGATATCGGAGGGCACCCACTACAGTCTGAGCCGGACGCTCGGCGCAGTTGATATGGCGATCGACGGGATATCGGGCGTTCGTTTCGCCGTCTGGGCCCCGAATGCGCGCCGCGTCTCGGTTGTCGGCGACTTCAACGCCTGGGACGGGCGGCGCAATCCGATGCGGCTGAGACCGTCGGCGGGCGTCTGGGAGCTGTTCGTTCCGCGCCTCGCCCCCGGTGAAAGATATAAGTTCGAGATCATCGATGCTGAGGGGACCTGCTTGCCGCAGAAGGCCGATCCGGTCGCGAGGGCGAGCGAGGCGGCTCCGTCCACCGCCTCCATCGTCGCATCGTCGACGCCGTTTCGATGGACCGATGACGGCTGGATGAAGGGCCGGTCCCGCCAAGACAGGCTGGAGGGCGCGTTCTCGGTCTATGAGGTGCACGCCGGCTCCTGGCTTCGCGATCTAAAGGACGGCAACAGGTCGCTCGACTGGGTTGAACTCAGCCAGCGGCTGGTTCCCTATGTCAGCGACATGGGCTTTACCCATATCGAGCTGCTGCCGATCATGGAGCATCCGTTCGGCGGGTCCTGGGGTTATCAGCCGCTCGGGCTATTCGCGCCCACCGGCCGATACGGGACGCCTGAAGATTTCGCCTATTTCATCGACCGATGCCATGGCGCCGGGCTCGGTGTCATCCTCGATTGGGTGCCTGCTCATTTTCCCACAGACGTCTGGGGGCTTGCCCGCTTTGACGGCAGCGCGCTCTACGAGCACGAAGATCCGCGCGAAGGCTTTCACCGCGACTGGAACACGCTGATCTACAATCTTGGCCGCAACGAGGTGAAAGGGTTCCTGATCGCCAGCGCGCTGGAATGGCTCGAGCGCTACCATATCGACGGTTTGCGGGTCGACGCCGTTGCCTCGATGCTTTACCGCGACTACAGCCGCAACGAGGGCGAATGGATCCCCAACCAATATGGCGGCCGCGAGAATCTGGAAGCGGTCGAATTCTTCAAGCACCTGAACAGCATCATTCACGAGCGCTGCCCGCACGCGATGACGATCGCCGAGGAATCGACTGCCTGGCCCGGCGTGACGAAGCCGCCGGAGCAGGGAGGGCTGGGGTTCGACATCAAATGGAACATGGGCTGGATGCATGACAGCCTGAGCTACATCGAGAAGGATCCGATTTACCGGAGCTACGCCCATGGCACGATGACCTTCGGCATGATCTATGCCTATTCCGAACACTTCATTCTGCCGATTTCACATGACGAGGTCGTCTACGGAAAGGGCTCGCTGCTGACGAAGATGCCGGGCGACGAATGGCAAAAATTCGCCAATCTGCGCAGCTATCTGGGCTTCATGTGGGGTCATCCTGGCAAGAAGCTCTTGTTCATGGGGAGCGAAGTCGCACAGCCGGGCGAGTGGAACCATGATGGATCGGTGACCTGGGATGTGCTGGACCGGCCCCAGCATGTGGGGATTCAGCGGCTGGTGAAGGATCTGAACGGCCTCTACGGCGACGAGCCGGCATTGCAATTCGGCGACTTTCATCCCGAGGGCTTCGAATGGGCGGCAGCCGACGACGCCGTCAATTCCGTGCTCGGGATGCTCCGTTATGCACCCGATCGTGCTTCGTCGATCCTGGTCATGTCGAATTTCACGCCGGTGCCGCGTTACGGCTACAGGGTCGGCGTGCCCAGCGACGGTGTGTGGATCGAGCGGATGACGACGGATGCGCGGGAATATGGCGGCTCGGGCCTTGTCAATGGCGCGGTGTCGACCGAACCGGTGCCCGCCCACGGCAGGCCCGTCTCTCTGTCGCTGACGCTGCCGCCGCTGTCGACGGTTTTTCTGCAGGGTCCCACGCCCTGACGGCACAACCGTAGAACGGTCACCTCGGTGACGGTTTCACCGTCACCTGAGATAGTGGATATGCGGGCGCGAATGATAGGGAGAGGCTTCGATGCGGGCCTCGACGGAAAAGACATTCCTTAGAAGATCCTCGCTCAACACGTCCTGCGGCGCGCCGGAGGCGACGATCCTGCCATGCTGCATGATGATCAGCTGGTCGCAGAACATGGCAGCATGATTGAGATCGTGCAGGGCGACGATGCTGGTGATCGGCAGGCCGGAGACGAGCCGCATCAGGCCGATCTGATGCTGGATATCGAGATGGTTCGTGGGTTCGTCGAGGATCAGCTCCTGGGGCGACTGGGCGAGCGCCCTTGCGATATGGGTGCGCTGCTTCTCGCCGCCCGACAGGCTTTGCCAGCGATCGTCGCGTTTCTCCGCCATGCCGGCGCGCGCCAGCGCGGCTTCGACCGCCTCGTCGTCGGTCTTCGTCCAGCCTGAAAACATCGACCGGTGCGGGAACCGGCCGAGCTTGACGACGTCGACGACCCGCAGATTGGCATTTGTGGTGGCGTGTTGCTCGACGAAGGCGATCCGCCGGGCGATCGAGCGGCGGCTGATAGTGGCGATGTCGCTCCGGTCGAGCGTGATGCGGCCGGAATGCGGCCGCTTCAGGCCGGCGAGAAGCCGCAGGAGCGAGGTCTTGCCCGAGCCGTTCGGCCCGAGCAGGCCGAGCATCTTGCCCGGCGGCGCGTCCAGGGAAACGCCGTCGAGAATGGTCTTCCTGCCAATCTTCCAGATGAGGTTGTCGGCCTTGATGCTCATGATGCGCGCTGGAACCGGTAGAGGATGATCGAGAAGAAGGGGACGCCCACCAGGGCGGTGACGACGCCGATTGGCAGGATCTGGTTTGGAATGAGGGCGCGCGCGGCGATGTCGGCGAGCACCATGAAGATCGCCCCTGTTATGGCGCAAGCCGGCAGGAGGCGGACATGCAGCGGCCCGACGACAAAGCGCGCGACATGCGGCACGACAAGGCCGACGAAGCCGATCGATCCTACCATGCTGACGATCGTCGCCGTCATCATTGCCGTCAGCGCAAAGAGCGCCATCCGGGCGCGGCCGACATTGACGCCGAGTGATGATGCCGCCTCGTCGCCGAAAGCGAAGGCGTCGAGCACGCGGGCGTAAAACAGGCAGCCGACGAGGCCGACGCCGACAACGATCGAGACCAGCGCAAATTCCGGCCAGCGCACGCCGCCGAAGCTGCCGAGCAGCCAGAACATGACGTCGCGGGCCTGCTGGGCGTTGGCCGACGTCGTGACGATGTAAGACGTCGTGGCGTTGAAGAGCTGCGAAGCGGCGACACCGGCGAGGATGGTGCGATCGGCGCCGCCGCGTGTGCCGTTTGACAGCAGCGCGACGAAGAAGAAGGCCGCGAAGGCGCCGGCAAAGGCGCCGGCGGAAAGCGAGACCGCGCCGGCGCCGACGCCTAAGATGACGATCGCGACGGCGCCTGTGGAGGCGCCGGCCGAGATGCCGAGAACATAGGGTTCGGCAAGCGGATTGCGCAGCAGCGACTGCATGATCGCGCCCGATAGTGCAAGGCCGGCGCCGCAGAAGGCGGCAACCAGCGCCCGGCTGAGACGATAATCCCAGATGACGGTCTCGTGGATGCGGTTCAGTTCGACCGCGGTCCATCCCAGCCGGTTGGTGACGGCCGAAAACGTGGTTGCAAGCGGGATCGGCAGGTCGCCGATCCCGACGCTGACGCCAATGGCGACAGCGATGAGGCAGAAGGAGGCCAGGAGCAGCGCGAGGACGGCTCCCAGTTGCCGGAAGATACGGCTCGCTTCGGTCACTGCAACAGACCGAGAGCCTTCAGCTGGCCGGCCACCTGCTCGGCGCCGTAGACCGTGCGGACGGTCGGGTTCATGGCCTGGCCGTCCATGATCACGATCGCCTTGTTCTTGACGGCGGGGATCTGGCTGACGGCCGGATCGGTGTTCAGGAAATTGATCTTCGCCTCCGGCTTGTCGAGCTCCCAGCGGTTGCGGTCAAGACTGGCGACGACGATGACGTCGGGATTGGAGGCGATGATGCCTTCCCAGCCGAGCGTCGGCCATTCCGCTTCCGCTGATATTGCGTTGTGCCCGCCGAGCAGGTCGGCGATGAAGCCGGACGCGCTGTTCTTGCCGCCGAGATAGGCGTCGGCCGACGGGCTGGGGCTGGAGAACCAGAAGACGTAGGAAAGGTTCTTGCCGTCCTTTGAAACGCTGGAGCGAAGCTTGGCTTCGCGCGCCTTGAAGTCGGCGATCAGCGCCTGGCCGCGATCGGCGACATCGAAAATCTCAGAGAGTTCATCGATCTCCTTGTAGAGGAGATCCATGTTCCACAGCTCGGCGCGGCTGCCGTACTGGTCCTTGACGTCCTTGGTGCTGAGGCAGGTGCTGGGAGAAAGATAGCTTGCGACGCCGACCTTGTCGAAATCCTCGCGCTTGGCGACCTTGCTGTTCGGCCCGACCAGGCTTGGCAGAGCCGCCGCCACGAAGTCGGGATTTTCGGCGAGGATCGATTCGAAGGTCGGCATCTCGACGGTCAGAAGCTTGACCTTGGCATTGGCTTCTGCGAGCTGCGGCAGAACCTTGCTCGGCCAGAAGGCCGTGCCGGCCATCTTGTCCTGAAGGCCGAGCAGCAGCAGGATTTCAGCGCTGTTCTGGCCGAGGCCGATCGCCCGTTCGGGCGCCTTCTGGAAAGTCACCTGCGCGCCGCAGTTTTCCAGGGTCAGCGGGTAGGTCGTCGAAGCGGCCAAAGACGGATTTGCGGCAAGGCCGATCATGGTTGAGAGGCCGCAGGCGGCCAGAAGCGATTTGAGGCTGGTCACGAAGAAATTCCCGGTGCGTGAGTATATGCGGCCGTATAGCCTCAGAAACGGCCAGAAAACAAGACCAAATAAATCAACTTATCGCAAAATTGACAAGGCATTGCTGCGGGAACAACGTGCCACCGCCTGTCGAACGGCAGCCGCGTTCGCCGTCTAAACGGGGCCGACCGGTGACAGCGACTTGCCGTAGACCTCGAGGATCGCCGCAATCTCCTTGAGGATGCCGGAGAGCGGAAGCGTGCCTTTTCTGTCGAACGCCATGTCGCTGCGTTCGAAAAGGGCGAGGCAGATCTCGCTCGAATCATGGCGCGATTGGTAGGCAAGGCCATCCGGCCGGTCGGCATGGTCCCAAAGCGCGTCGGTCCAAAGGCCGCATGGTCCGTAGGGGCCGGTGGAGATGGCATTATCAGTGCCGAGGGTCTGCAGGCCGGTTCCGTGCATGCGGACGATCCTCAGTGGTCTGATACAGCTGAGTTCACTGATGGCGCGTGTGGTGATTTCGGTCATGGACACCATCAACCGCTGGGGATTGCGCAGGATCGTTTCCGCAAGCGCTCCCCTGCGGCTCATCCCGACATAGAGAATTCCGAAACGTCCGCTGGCGCTGTCGAAACGATTGGTGGCGGGAATCCCGGGGCCGGGTCCAAAGAAGATGGGGTCGAGATGCGTCCGATAGACCCTATGGAGAACCTGCCCGACCGGAATGAGGTCGATCGGCAATGACGAATGGGCGAGCCAAGCGGGCGGGGGCAGTGCAGCGACGGCCCTCTGCCTGCATTTGCCGGCATCAGGCAAAGCCGTCGGAGGTTTCGATCCGGATCAGACGCCGGACTGCTTCACGATCGCCGTCGCGCAGCGCCTGCAGAGCTGTCCGACCACCGAGAACCGTATCGGAAGCAAGCAGAAAATCCAATGCGATCCAGGGACCGGCGGCGGCAAAACCACGCACGACATCGGAAATCCCTGCGATCACCTCACCTTGATCCAACTGGCAGAGCGGATAGCGCCAGTCGCTGCCTTCGCGCACGGCAAGCAGCGTGCCGGCTCGCCGCCTTTTGTCGACTGCCTGTCTGCTGATGCCGAGGATCCGTCCGGCGTCCTCGGCTGACATCGTCCCGCCGGCCCGTTCGACGAGATTTTGCCGATGCTCGACGTTGCGAGCCAACGCCGGAACCAGCGGATCGAGATCGTTTATCGCCGCGCCCACCATATCCGAGCGGCTGAGAAGCTGCGCCAACGATCCGGCGTCGGTCGGGGCCGAAAGCGCATCGGCCAGATCCTTTGCCGGCACGTTTGCAGAAATGCGCTCCAGCGCCGAAGTCGCGCGTCTCAGAAACGCGGTCCTGATGGAATTCGGCTCTTCCTGTGCTGTGACGGGAGTGGATGCGTTGCGGGCCATGGAGCGGCTCCTTGGTTGACAAGGTATTTATACGGCTCATGCCGATATGAAGTCAACCACATGTAGAGACCACGCGCATTACTAAGCTTCCAGAAAGCCCCGATCGCCCGAGAGAGAGCATACGCGTTCTCGTGAGCGAAGCCTTCGACATTGTTCAGGTCATCTTTCCTACAAGCTTGGCATAGTCCGAAAACGTCAACCGTTCGCCTCTCCTGCCTGCCTCTTCGGCAAGCTGCAGCACACGGATGGGGAACAATATCGCGGCGCGGTTGGCATCCGACAGTTCATGGTCGTCGTCCTCCTCGACTGCCTTCTTGGCTTTCGAGAGCGCGGCATTGAGTTCTCCGCTGGTCAGCAGTTCCTTCTCGACGATCGCATCACATATCGACGCCATTGCCATGATGAGGCCCTTGAGCTGGAGGTTAGCCGTATTCATGAGAACTCCAAGGGAACGAGGGACCTATGATGGTGACGCTCCGGCGCCTCGCCGATTGCGTCGATGAATTGTTACGTCAGTCCGATTGAACCGGTCGGATGGTGTCGACGGCGACGGCGCCGTCGAGGACCCCACGCGTAACATCGCCCCTGTGCCGCTCGATCTCAATGACGGTGTAAAGCTTGTCGTCGCGAAAGGCGCTGGCATTGACCGTTGTGACATCTTCGGCGGGAGCCGCATCCACTTCCATGAAATCGAGCTCACGAGCCGCAGCGACGATCCTGGCGTCGCCGGCCGTTCTGGCAGCGACGACGACGGTACCATGTCCGGGGGAGTTGTCCCATCTCGGATCGTCGGGTGCCGCGATCGGCTCCAACCGGTAGATGTTGAGCATCTCGCCGCCAGCGTCGGGCGACGCTTGCGCATCCTGGATTTGCGCCTGGCTCTCGACCGACTTCCCGAAGGTGGTCTGGCTGGTCGCGTTGTTGATCTCTTCCTTGCCTGTCCTTGAGACGTTCGACATATCGCTCTCCATTGTCAGGACGGAAACGACAGCCGGCAGCCAAGTGTTCCCCCACGCACGAAAAACCGCAAATTCCACCCAGACGATGTCCGGCGCGCACTTTGGATATCTGCAACTATCAGGCTCATTTTGGGCGCTGAATCATGTTAGGATCGACGCGGGACGGCCATACCATTTTCCCAGTCGAGCACTAAATTACCAGTCGTCGAAGAGGGGGATTCTCGTGAACAACCAAACCAGCGAATTCGCGCGCGACAATGCCGCGGCAGATAACCTCAATGGTCAGGTCCACAAAGCAATGGCGTTGGACGAGGCCAGTGCCCTTCTGGAGGTGCTGGTTGCGGTAAGACGGGGCGACTTTTCGGTGCGGATGCGGTCGGATCTGACCGGTGTCACCGGCAAGGTCGCCGACGCTCTCAATGACATCATCGCCGCCAATCAGCGGATGGCCCAGCAGCTCGAACATGTCGGGCAGGTGGTCGGCAGGGACGGGCGAACGAGCACGCGCGTGCGCTTCGGCCTGTCGGACGGTTCCTGGTCCGAAATGGAAGGATCGATCAACGGTCTGATCGACGACCTTCTATGGCCGACGACAGCTGTCACGCGCACGATCACTGCGGTCGCCAAGGGAGATCTTCTGCAGACCGTGCCGCTCGATGTCGACGGGCGGGCGCTCAAAGGTGAGTTCCTACGCTCGGCCGATATCGTCAATACGATGATCAAGCAGCTGAGCGTCTTCACATCGGAAGTGACGCGCGTCGCGCGCGAGGTCGGCACGGACGGAAAACTCGGCGGCCAAGCGCAGGTGCCGGAGGTGACGGGCGTCTGGAAGGACCTCACCGAAAGCGTGAACTCGATGGCGTCGAACCTGACGGCGCAGGTGCGCAACATCGCGGAAGTGACGATCGCCGTTGCGAATGGCGATCTTTCCAAGAAGATCACCGTCGACGTGCGCGGCGAGATCCTGCAGCTGAAGGAGGCGATCAACACCATGGTCGACCAGCTCAGGTCCTTCGCCTCGGAAGTAACGCGCGTCGCGCGCGAGGTCGGCACCGAAGGCAAGCTCGGCGGACAGGCGCTGGTGCCAGGCGTCGCCGGAACCTGGAAAGACCTCACCGATTCCGTCAACGCCATGTGCGGCAACCTGACGGCTCAGGTCCGCAACATCGCCCAGGTGACGACGGCCGTGGCGCGCGGCGACCTGTCGCGCAAGATCACGGTCGACGTCTCCGGCGAAATCCTGGAGCTCAAGGAGACCATCAACACGATGGTCGACCAGCTGAACGGCTTCGCCGGCGAGGTGACGCGTGTGGCGCGTGAAGTCGGCACCGAAGGTCGGCTCGGCGGCCAGGCGCAAGTGCCCGGTGTGGCGGGCACCTGGAAGGACCTGACCGACAACGTCAATTCCATGGCCTCGAACCTCACGGCGCAGGTGCGCAATATCGCCGAAGTCTCGACCGCGATCGCCAATGGCGACCTGTCGAAGAAGATCACGGTCACGGTGTCGGGGGAAATCCTCGAGCTGAAGGAGACGATCAACACGATGGTCGATCAGCTCAATGCCTTTGCTTCCGAAGTGACCCGTGTGGCCCGCGAAGTGGGCACGGAGGGCCGGCTTGGCGGCCAGGCCAATGTGCGCGGCGTCGCCGGCACCTGGAAGGATCTTACCGAGAACGTCAACTCGATGGGCGGCAACCTGACGGCGCAGGTGCGCAATATCGCGGAGGTCTCGACCGCCATCGCCAATGGCGACCTGTCGAAGAAGATCACCGTCGACGTGAAGGGGGAGATCCTCGAGCTGAAGGAAACCATCAATACGATGGTCGATCAGCTGAATGCCTTTGCCTCGGAAGTCACCCGCGTCGCCCGCGAAGTGGGCACGGAGGGCCGGCTCGGCGGCCAGGCCAATGTGCGCGGCGTCGCCGGCACCTGGAAGGACCTGACCGACAGCGTCAATTCGATGGCGTCCAACCTCACCGGGCAGGTGCGCAACATCGCCGAAGTCGCGACCGCCGTCGCCCAGGGAGACCTGTCCAAGAAGATCACCGTCACCGTGTCTGGCGAAATCCTCGAACTGAAGGAGACCATCAACACGATGGTCGACCAGCTCAACGGCTTTGCCGGCGAGGTGACGCGCGTGGCGCGCGAGGTCGGCACCGAAGGCCGGCT
>NZ_JALBGX010000087.1:0-28900 GCF_023006465.1 Rhizobium sp. PRIMUS64
GCCTCGCGCCGAGCGTGCTGCGCCGGGCCATCGAACGATTGCGGTCGGACGCCGACGCGGACGTCTCCCTCGCGGCCCTCGCTGCCGATTCCGGGCTGTCGCGTTTTCATTTCTGTCGCGCTTTCAAGGAAAGCACGGGGCTTTCACCTCACAACTGGCTGCGTCAATATCGGCTCGAGCAAGCCATAAACATGCTGCGCGATCCTCAAAATTCGATCGCGTTGGTCGCCGCCTCCCTCGGCTATGCCTCGCAAACAGCATTTGCAGCTGCATTCCGAAAATTGACCGGTGAAACACCGACTGATTGGCGCCGCCGCCACGGCTGACCGTAATCTCCCTTGGCCCTCGCCTCAGATTCCGGACCGTCCCGTTCTTCGCTTCCACACCATCGGCTCGAGCACGCGACAATCCCCCTGGCATGGCGTTGGTCGCAGCCTCACTTGACTGCGCCTCACAAACAGCCTTGGCCGCCACATTGCCAAAGCTGACCGGCAAAACGCCGGGCGATGAACTGCGGCCGCCCGCTAAACCGCAATTGCTCTGCAACGGCGCCAATCCCTCTGGCGCAGCCGTAGACGTGTTTCGCTAAACCACCATTGCGCCCATTCCGATGGATCCTGCGGAGACAAAGGATGGTCTGGGACACCGATTACGGGTCAATCGCAACGACGCGACCCGTAGCGGATTGCATACCCGATTTTAGCAACTGTCCGTCCGGCGATGACGGGCGCCGAAACAAATATTCCACAAAGGATCAGCACAATGACCTCTATTACAACCAGCGACGGTGTTCAGCTTTTTTACAAGGACTGGGGACCGAAGTCTGCTCAGCCGATCGTCTTTCACCATGGCTGGCCCCTCAGCTCCGACGATTGGGATAATCAAATGCTCTTCTTCCTCGGCAAAGGTTTTCGCGTGATCGCTCATGACCGCCGCGGCCACGGCCGATCGAGCCAGGTGAGCGACGGTCATGACATGGATCACTACGCCTCCGATGTTGCCGCAATGATTGACTACCTCGATCTTCGTAATGCCATCCATGTCGGCCACTCTACCGGCGGCGGTGAAGCCGCGCGGTATGTCGCGCGGTACGGCAAAGGGCGCGTTGCCAAACTGATCCTGATTGCGGCCGTGCCGCCATTGATGTTGAAGACCGGCGCCAATCCCGGCGGTTTGCCGATCGAGGCATTCGACGGATTGCGCAGCCAGCTCGCTGCCAACCGTTCGCAGTTCTATCGCGATTTTCCGAGCGGCCCCTTCTACGGGTACAACCGCCCGGGTGCCGAGCCGTCGCAGGCCGTGATCTCAAATTGGTGGCGTCAGGGCATGATGGGCGGCGCGAAAGCGCATTACGAAGGCATTAAGGCATTCTCGGAGACGGATTTCACCGAGGACCTGAAGAGCACCACCGTGCCGACGCTGGTGTTGCATGGGGATGACGACCAGATCGTTCCCATCGGTGCTGCCGCTCCATTGTCGGCGAAGCTGCTGCAGGCAAGCACGCTGAAAATCTACGAGAAACTGCCGCATGGGTTGTGCACGACCCATGCAGATGTCGTCAATGCCGACATGCTGGCCTTCATCACCGCCTGAGCGACTTCGCTTCACCAATCCGCGCGCCATCGTTACCGACCATCTCGCCGCCCATCGGGAGCGGCAACGGTGACGCGCGACCCTTTGAAACTACAAACCATGGAGTGAATAACATGAGACTTGTGATTGTAGGCGCCGGGTTCGCCGGCATGTACGCCGCACTTTCCGCAGCCCGCCTGCGCGATATCGAAGGCGTTTCGCCCGAAGAGCTCGAAATCGCGCTGGTGTCCCCGGAACCGACGCTCGTCATCCGCCCCCGGCTTTATGAGCCGAAACCCGAGAGCCTGACGGCACCTTTGCAGGATGTATTTGATGCCGTCGATGTCGCCTACGTGCAGGGCAGCGTTGAAGCGGTCGATACGAAGGCCGGCACCGTAGACGTCGTCAATGCCAAAGGCGAACGAAAGTCCCTTCAGTATCATCGCCTTGTGCTCGCCACCGGCAGCCGGCTGTTCCGTCCGAATATTCCCGGCCTCGCCGACTACGCCTTCAGCGTCGATAACATCGATGACGCCATTGCCCTTGATCGCCACCTGCACGAGCTTGCGAAGATGCCGGCCTCGGCTGCGCGCGACACAATCGTTGTTGCCGGCGCTGGTTTCACAGGTATCGAGGCGGCGACCGAGATGCCTTCGCGGCTGCGGACCCTGTTCGACGAAACCGCCAATCCGCGTGTCATTATCGTCGACCGCAGCAGCGCGGTAGCCCCCGACATGGGCGAAGGTCCGCGCCCAATCATCGAGGAAGCACTTCACAAGCTCGGCGTGGAAACGCGGCTCAATGCCTGCGTTTCATCGCTGGATAAATCCGGAGTTACGCTGAGTACCGGTGAGCATATCGAAACCATGACCGTAATCTGGGCGGGAGGCATACGGGCCAATCCGCTGACCACCAAAATTCCCGGCGAGCGTGACAAGTTCGACCGGCTGCTGGTCGATGGCTGCCTGCGCGTGCCGTCCGTACCCGGCGTCTTCGCCACCGGGGATGCGGCGCGCGCTGCTTGCGACGACTGCGGCAACTACGCACTGATGTCGTGCCAGCACGCCACACGCATGGGCGCCTTCGCGGGCAACAACGCCGCCGCTGAACTGTTGGGCGTGCCAGCACGGCAATATCATCAGGAAGCCTATGTCACCTGCCTCGACCTCGGCGATGCCGGAGCCCTCTTTACGCGAGGATGGGATCGCAAGGTGGAGATGGTCGGCGAGAAAGCGAAGGCGACCAAGCAGGAGATCAACACCGTCTGGATCTATCCGCCGAAGCCCGAGCGCGCCGCTGCGCTGGCCTCAGCTGATCCGGAGCATGTGACCAAACTGTGATCGGATCCCGAGATGAGGCTGCGCTCTGAATAAGAGCGCAGCTTGCCATATTCCGGCTTGTTCCTGACGCAACTCATCTTTCATCGATCATTTCTTCCCGAGCGCTTTCGGCCCGTAAGCAATCTTTGAAGGCGTGCGATACCATCGGGCTGGTGCGGCGCGATGCTTGCCATAAAAGGCACGAGACTCATGCCGGTAAAGAAAAGGATATGGACGATCAGGCGACCTGTCGGACGGTTTCCGCCCTGTGTGCCACACGACGATCCCGGCAATTCCCAGAGTGTTGATCAGGACGACCGGCAGGAAGTTGTCATCACTGGACATAGCTGGGTTCACCGATCATGGTTTGTGTCAATGAACTGCCGGGCACGGCATCGTGCCCGGCCAGATCGCCTATTTCTTGATCGGGAAGGTCAGTTCCTGCTCAGTGGTATCGACCACGAAGACAGCAAGCAGCTTTGCCGGCTTAGTCTTGCTGGCGTTTTCGCTGACACCGTGACGATCGCCCGGAAATTCTGAGAAGCTTTCACCGGCGCTATAGACAGTGACGGGGCCATCGTTGACCTGACTACGGATCGCGCCTTCGAGAACGGTCGCGTATATGAAGGCGGACACCGGATGTGTATGGCCCTCCGAGAAACCACCCGGAGCATATTCGACGAGAACGCCCTTCATGCTCTTGCCGGGTACGTTCGGCAGTTTGTGGTCATAGACCAGCGTAACCTTTGCGCCCTCCCCGCCACCGGGCGCATCATGCGCAAGAGCCGAACCTGACAGGAGAGCCGTCAATGCGACGGCAAAAGCCAATGACTTGATCATGTTTATTGTCCTTTCATGACTTGGAGTCGATCGCGGTTTCTATATAACATATTGTTTTTATATATCTTTTCGATGGCATCGCCATCAAAATGCAATGCTGCGGGCGCATGGGCCGCTTATTAGGCGGCCAATGCGCAACTCGTTATTTTCTGGGTGTTGTCGCAAACCAATCGTCGAAACCGATGCGGCCGATGCGAGGATGATTGTCGGAGACGAGTGAACCGTCTTCCAGTTTGGTGCCGAAATAGCGGGCATCCGGATCTGCGACAACCGTGCGGGAATCTCCGATCGCCTTGAGGTAGCGCGCGGCGAAATCGCAGAGACGCGCGCGCTCGGGGCCGCAGATTTCGATAATGCCGTTAGCCGGCGCGGCAAGCGCCGCGTCCGTCACGAAATCGGCGACGTCGTCGGACGCGATCGGCTGCAGGGAACCTGTCGACAAATGGGCCGTGTCGCCAACCGTGCCCTCCTGGGCGATGCCGCCGAGAAATTCCATGAACTGTGTGGAACGCACGATGGTGTAGGGAATGCCGGCTTCCCGGATGATTTTTTCCTGGGCGACCTTGGCTCGAAGATAGCCGCTATCCGGCAACCGATCCGTGCCGACGATGGAAAGTGCTATGTGGTGTTTCACGCCGGCCGCGATTTCCGCTGCCATCAGGTTCTTGCCCGCCGTCTGAAAGAATTCAAGCACGGCCTTATCCTCGAAGGATGGCGAGTTCGCGAGGTCGATCACCACGTCGGTATTCTTCAGTGCTTCCGCCAAGCCCTCCCCGGTCAGGGTATTTAACGCCGGTTTTCGGGGCAGCGGCAATGACCTCATGCCCTTTCTTGCGCAGGCGCTCTGCGGTCTTGGAACCGATCAGGCCGGTTCCGCCGATAATCACGATTTTCATAAGACGCTCCATTTGCTGCGCGCCCATGCGGTGCGCGTGGTTCAATAGGTGGATAGGTGAAGGCCGGGCTGGGCACGGCCTTCAAGGATGCACGCTTTGGTTCGGCCTTAATTCAACAAGCGGTCAGTAGTCCCAGAAGACCGGGACCCAACGAAAGGCGTCGCCGTCGACCGCAACATGGCCAACGGAAGGAAACGGCATATGCGTTGCCACCAACAGTTCGCCGGTCGCTGCAAGCTCCCGCAAAAGCCGGACCCGAACGCGGGCAGCCTCCTCGGGGTCATGTTCGAAGCCGTTGTACCAGTCGGGGTGGTCGAACCCGACCGCGAACACGGCGTCGCCGGCAAACATCAGACGGTCGTTGCCTGAGGCCACGCGGACCACGCTGTGCCCAGGGGTGTGCCCGCCGGTACGAGAGACGACCACGCCCGGCGCTACTTCATGCTCATCCTCGAACAGCCTGAGATGGCTGCGATACTCTTTGGCGAACCGCTTGGCGGCCGCCCGAAGCGCGTCGGGGAAGCCCGCCGGCATCGAGACGTGGGAGAAATCGGGCGACTCCCAAAATTTGACCTCGGCAGCGGCCACATGGATCCGCAGGTCCGGATTCAACTGTTCCTTCACCCCGTCGACGAGCAGCCCGCCAACGTGGTCCATGTGCATGTGTGTCAGCACCACGTCGGTCACGGATCCAAGATCGATGCCGGCGGCCTCCAGTCGCTTCATCAACTGCCCGGCCCGCGGCAAGTTCAAGTCCGGGTCCAATCCTAACCCGGCGTCGATGAGTATGGTCTGCCCGCCGCTGCGCACCACGACCACGTTCAGTGCCCAGTCGAAGGCGTCCGGCGGCAGGAACATGTCGCCCAGCCAGGCGGCCCGGGCGGCCGGCTCGGCGTTGTGTCCCAACATCGCGGTTGGGAGCGGCAGCACTCCATCGCTGATCACCAGCACGTCAATCTCGCCGATCCGTACCGCATAGCGCGACGGAACCAGCTCTTCGGGTGCCGGTCTGCTGGGATGTGAGCTGTTGTCCAGTTTCATGCTTGCCTTCTGAGCGTCATTGATCATCTGGTTCATCTTTGAAAACTCCTGTGTTCTATCCTGGTGCTAATCCTGGGTGGCTTACGCTTCCTGGACGGGAAGCGCGGTCAATGTGGGTGAAGTCTCTAGCGGTCGGCGACACACTCACTGCTGGCGTGTCCTCTAATGATCTAGCGAAACCGATCTGCGGCTGCGCCAGAATGATTGCTGCCGCTGCAGAGCAATTGCTGTTGACGCATGTGCATGCGGCAGTCGCCCGGGGTTTCGCCGGTTTGTTGGATGCAGCCGCGAGAGAAACGTCCGGCAATGATCCTCAAAGACATCCTGGCCTTCGGGATCGTCGTTTACGTGGTTCTCGACTGCTTCGACCTTAGGGTCGGCATCCGATATCGAGTTGGAACGCCATCGCCCCATCTGAGATAGCAACGAGACGTCACTCGTCTGGCAAGCTGGTGCTGCGGCCTTTCCAATAGGCTTCGCCATCAACATCTCGGGGCCGTTGATTGAAGCTCGGCGCGCTTTCCCAAGCGGGCGGAACGGTGCCAAAACGATGAAGGTGGGCGCTATGGATTTCCTCACCAAGCCGGTGTCAGACCAGACGCTGCTCGATGCAGTGGGGCCGGTATCGCGTTGGAGGCCCGGTGCACGGAAGCTATCGTCGTCAAACGCAATCTTGAACGTTTAGGGATGCTGACGCATCGCGAGCGCCAGATCCTACGCGAGGTGGTGACGCGCGGACGCCTCAACAAACAGATCGCTTTCGATCTCGGCATCAGCGACGTCACGGTCAAGCTCAGATGGCTTCGAGGGCTTTTGCCTCGCGGGCGATGAAATCGCAGACCAGTTTTACGCGCAACGGCACGGTGCGACCAAAGGCGTGCAGTGCATTAAAGGGAGCGCTAGGGAACGCAAACCCCGTCGCGAGTGTAACAAGCGTGCCGTCTGCCAGGTCTTTCGCGACCAGACAGCGCAGAAGATAGGCCGCTCCCAGCCCACTGAGCGCAGCCTGAATGAGTGCGGCCCCTGAGTCGCAATCGACGCGCCCGAAGGGAATGAAGCTCGTCCCGTCCGGCAGGCGCAGAGGCTGCGTGACACCACCCAGTGCATAGCGGGCAAAGGGCAAAGCCGCCAGCGCTTCGGCAGTTGCAGGATTGCCCCAGGTCTTCAGAAAGGTCGGAGACCCGACGATCGTCATCCGCAGGTCGGCCAGGTGACGAACCATGAGGTCCCCCGGCGCGGGATTTCCAACGCGCAGCACAACGTCGTAGTCCTCCCTGATCAGGTCGACGAACCGATCCGTAAGTCCGACTTCGAGATGCAGGTTCGGATAGTCGGCTGCAAAGCTTCCGAAGAGGCGCGGCAGCAGTAGAGGGGCCATTTCGCTAGGCATGCTGATGCGCAAGCGACCCGAGGGCGCAACGTCCGACCTGATCGCCTCTTCACTTGCATCCAGGTCTCGCAACAGCGGCGCAACGCGGTCGAAGAAAAGTTGCCCGTCCTGGGTAAGCATCAGGGCGCGCGTGGAGCGCAGGAACAGCCGGGCGCCAATCTTCTTTTCCAGCCGCGCCACGCTCTTCGACACCGCTGACGGAGTCGTCGCCAGATCGCGGGCCGCGGCACTGAACGATCCGGCCTCTACCGTCCGCACAAAAGCCATCAATCCGGGCATCTCGTTGAGCAGATTCGGCATTTGCACCTCCGCGGCACAGATCATGTGCCCGCCCATGATCTAATGACGAAGGGTGGCAGCGTTTATCTCATTTCTCGTTGAAAGGAGATAAACAATGCAACACCTCAAAGACAAGGTCGCCGTCATCACCGGCGGCAATAGCGGCATCGGCAAGGCGACTGCTCGGCTGTTCGCGGAAGAAGGAGCGCAGGTCATCATTTCCGGGCGCCGGCAGGATGCTGTCGACCGCGCCGTGCAAGAAATCGGTCCGTCGGCCATCGGCTTCGTGGGTGATGCCGCCGACCTAGAAGATCATCGCAGGCTGGCGGACACCGTGAAGAGCCGCTTCGGCGGGCTCGACATCTACATGGCCAATGCCGGGATCATCAATCTCACCCCCTCCGCCGAGGTGACTCCGGCAGACTATGACCGGCACTTCGCAATCAATACGCGCGGCGTGTTCTTCGGCGTGCAGACGATCGCCCCTCTGATCCGCGACGGCGGAAATATCATCGTTACGAGCTCGCTCGCGGCCACGAAGGTCCTCCCGGACCATACTGTCTATGCCGGTTCAAAGGCAGCAACCGCCGCCTTTGCGAAAAACTGGGCGATCGAATTCAAGTCGCGGCGGATCCGCGTCAACATCCTGAGCCCGGGACCGGTCGAGACGGAAATCCTCGCCAAGCTGGGCGTATCGGAGGCCGAGCGGCCGGCATTCGAAGATTACATGGCTTCCCTGATCCCTGCCGGCCGTCTCGGCCGACCGGAAGAGTTGGCGCGCGCCGCACTCTTCCTCGCCTCCGACACAGGAAGCTTTGTCAACGGGATCGAGCTTCATGTCGATGGCGGCATGACCCTGGCTTAAACGGCCTGCCCTTTGCCAGCCCCAACGGGCTCTACAACCTGTCGAAGCTGTCGGTGGACTATGATCTGGGATATATCGACCTGGAGCAGAGGACTTTGCAAACCACCGACAACCCGTTCGGCACGAGGTTGTCACCCATGTCTGAGGAACAATCTGTTACCTATGTCTTCGGTATGGGCAATTGAGAAACTGGAGCGGGCGAAGGGATTCGAACCCTCGACCCCAACCTTGGCAAGGTTGTGCTCTACCCCTGAGCTACACCCGCTCAATCCGCATCGGTCCGGGGTAGTTGTTGGACCGTGGGCGCCGCCTCGCGGCGACCGGCGCTATATGGCCTAACGGGTTTTCAAATGCAACAGGGAAATGACGGTGAGGCGAAGAAAAATTCTGGTGTTCGCAGAGCTCGGGCGGAAAGGCCGCAAATGCGGGGCAAAGCGTCGGTCGCAAAGATTGCCAAACGATGTGGACGGACTTAATCAGGACGCCTCGCTTTTTTCCCTTCCCGTCCAATGGATTGCCCCATGTCCGAAAATGCCCCCAAGACCAGAGAAGAATTGTTTGCCTTTCTCGACGGGCTCGGCATCGCCCATAAGACGGTGGACCATGCGCCGGTCTTCACTGTGGCCGAATCGGTGGCCCTGCGCGACGAGATCCCCGGCGGCCACACCAAGAATCTCTTCGTCAAGGACAAGAAGGACAAGTATTTTCTGCTGACGGTGGAGGAAAATGCTGCCGTCGATCTCAAGCAGGTGCATAATGCCATCGGCGGGTCCGGCCGGGTCTCTTTCGGCAGACCGGAGAAGCTGATGGAGTATCTCGGCGTGCCTCCGGGTTCGGTCACGGCGTTCGGCGCGATCAACGATACTGCGGAGAATGTCACCTTCGTGCTCGATGCCGAGCTGATGCGCGAGGAGATCGTCAACTGCCATCCGCTATCCAATGATGCGACGACCTCGATTGCGAGCAGTGACCTCGTCCGTTTCATGGAAGCGACGGGACATAAGCCACTTGTCTTGAAAGTGACGTCCTGACATACGATTTTAGCGCTAAAGCGCGTGGCGATCTTTTAGATTCGCTTGCCGCGCTTTAGTCTTTGGTTTTGCGCATGTCTTTATCGCAAAACCGCACCACAGTTTTGCGCGAGATGCTTTAGCAAAGACGCCGGAAGGATCGGCGCGGCGGGAGATACCTATGAGCGGCAGCGACAACCCCTATAGCGGTTCCTTCGGAAATCAGATGACGGCGACGACAAGCTTCGGCGGGGCACCGGAACCCGCGGCTGCGGCCGGCAGCTACATCACGGATACGACGACCGCGAATTTCGGCAAGGATGTGATCGAGGAATCGCGCAAGCAGCCGGTGCTGGTCGATTTCTGGGCGCCCTGGTGCGGTCCGTGCAAACAGCTGACGCCGGTCTTGGAGAAAGTGGTCAACGAAGCCAAGGGCCGCGTCCGGCTGGTCAAGATGAACATCGACGATCATCCCTCGATCGCCGGCCAGCTCGGCATCCAGTCGATCCCCGCCGTCATCGCCTTCGTCAACGGTCGCCCCGCCGACGGTTTCATGGGCGCGGTGCCGGAAAGTCAGATCCAGCAGTTCATCGACCGGATCGCCGGTCCGGCCGGCGCCGACGAGGCGGCGGAAATCGAAGCCGTACTTGCGGAAGCGGCGGAACTGTTTGCTGCCGGCAATATCAACGAGGCTGCTCAGCTCTATGGCGCCGTCATGCAGGCCGACCCCGAGAATGCCAAGGCGCTTGCCGGAATGGCCGAATGCATGATCGCCGCAAACCAGCATCAGCGGGCGCGCGAAATCCTGACGGAATTGCCGGAAGAGCTGGCGAAAGACGCCGGCATCCAGGCCGTGCTGATGAAGCTCGAGCAGATCGAAGAGGCCCGCAAGCTCGGCGATCCCGTTGCGCTTGAGCGCGAGCTGGCTGCCAATCCCGATGACCACGAGTCGCGTCTGAAGCTCGCCAAGATTCGCAATGTCGAAGGCCGGCGCGACGAAGCGGCCGACCATCTGCTTCTGATCATGCGCAAGGACCGTGCCTTCGACGATGATGGCGCCCGCCGCCAATTGCTTCAATTCTTTGAAGTCTGGGGCTTCAAGGATCCGGCGACGGTTGCAGCGCGCCGCAAGCTTTCAGCCATGCTGTTCTCGTAAAGCGATCCAGCTTTCCTGGAAGCGCAGCACCGCTCTAGCCTTTTGTTTTCACGCAATTCCGGGAAAACCGCTTCGCACTTTTCCCGGAATTGCTCCCGGCTCCGCGCGTCCAACAGGACGCGCTAACCGCGCGCTATCGCATTCAATCCACGTATAATCCTGCTCGAACATCGATCCTGATTTTCAGGGTATGAGTTAAGTTTCGAGCATCTGCCCTTGCGTTTTCGGACGAGGGCACCACATTCTCGTCAGAACGGGCATGCCCGTTACAAGAATGCGGGACGGTTTCATGCAAGTCGGGAATGCCAGATACCTGAAGCCGGGCGATCTGCCTGATGCGATCGCTGTCTTCCCCCTGACCGGCGCCCTCCTGCTGCCGGCCGGGCAGCTTCCCCTCAACATTTTCGAGCCGCGCTACCTGGCGATGCTGGATGCAGCACTGACCGGAAACCGGCTGATCGGCATGGTGCAGCCGGCGCTTGGCGAACATGAGGACAAGGGCGGCGAGCCCAACCTTGCCGCTGTCGGCTGCCTCGGTCGGATCACCTCCTTCGCGGAGACCGGCGACGGGCGCTATATCGTATCGCTGACCGGCGTCTGCCGCTTCCGGCTGCTGGAGGAGAAAACGACCAACGATCCCTTCCGCATCTTCCGTATCGCCCCGTTCATCGCCGACCTCTCGGCCGCGAACGAGGAGGAGGCGGTCGACCGGGCGGCACTTCTGACCGCCTTCAAGGCCTATCTCGATGCCAACAAGCTCGAGGCCGACTGGGAGAGCGTCGAACGGGCGAGCAATCTGACGCTCGTCAATTCGCTGGCGATGATGTCGCCCTTCGGGCCGGCAGAAAAGCAAGCGCTGCTGGAGGCGCCGGACCTGAAGACGCGGGCCGAGACGCTGATCGCCATTACCGAAATCGTGCTGGCGCGCGTCTTCGGTGACTCCGACACGGTTCTGCAGTAGACTTCAGCCATGGATGAAAAACTCAGCCGCGTCGATCCAAAGCTGCTCGATCTCCTGGTCTGCCCGCTCTCCAAGGGCCGGCTTTCCTATGATCGCGAGCAGAATGAGCTTGTCTCGGAAAAGGCACGACTTGCCTATCCGATCCGCGACGGCATTCCGATCATGCTGGTGTCCGAGGCCCGCCGCCTCGACGACTAAAGCAATTCCAGGGAATTGCGTAAAAACAAAGATTAAATCGTCTCTCCGGCAAGCAGGCGCGGATTGTCCTTTGCCGTCGTTCCGGCCGCCTGGCCGATGAAGAAGGATTTGAGGCGCGGCAGCCGGTCGACGATGCCGAGGCCGACGTCGCGGGCGATGCGGACCGGCGTCGCATCGTTGGAGAAGAGCCGGTTCAGCACGTCGGTCGTCACCCCCATGCGGAAAGTGTCGAAGCGCCGCCAGGTCTGGTAGCGCTCGAGGATATTGATCGAGCCGATATCGAGGCCGAGGCGATCCGCGTCCACGATGGTTTCGGCAAGTGCCGCCACATCCTTGAAGCCGAGATTGAGACCCTGACCGGAAATCGGGTGAATGCCGTGGGCGGCGTCGCCGGCCAGCGCGAAACGCGGCGCGACGAAGGAGCGCGCCAGCGTCAGGCCAAGCGGGAAGGCGCGCTTGCCGCCGATGACTTTCAGGCTCCCAAGCTTGTGGCCGAAGCGGCGTTCGAGCTCTTCCTCGAAGATCAAGTCGTCGGCGGCAACCAGCCGGTTGGCATCCGGCGTCCGCTCCGTCCAGACGAGCGAGGAGCGGTTGTTCTTGAGCGGCAGGATGGCGAAGGGGCCGGCCGGCAGGAAATGTTCCTCGGCGCATCCGTCATGCGGCCGCTCGTGTTCGACTGTTGCAACGATGCCGGACTGGCCGTAGTCCCAGGTGACGGTCCTGATACCGGCCAGATCGCGCAGTTTCGAGCGCACGCCGTCGCAGGCAACCAGCAGCCGCGTTTCCAGCGCGCTGCCGTCCGAAAGCGTGACGGTGACATGGGTGTCGTGGGTCTTCAGCTCCGTGGCGCCGAGCCCGTGGCGGATGTCGATGCCGAGCCGTTCGCAGGCGCCGCGCAGTGCTGCGACCATGGCAACATTCGGGATCATGTGGGCGAAGGGCCGGCCTTCAGTCACTTCGCCGTCGAAGGTCAGAAAAACCGGACGCACCGGATCGGAGGTCTTGGAGTCGGTGACGATCATTTTGGTGATCGGCTGGGCTTCCGGTTCGATCTCGTTCCAGATGCCGAAGACCTCGAGCATCTTCGCCGCCGCCGCGATGATGGCGGAAGCGCGCGTATCGTTTTTCCAGACATGTTCGGGGGCGGCCTCGACGACGGCGACATTCAGATGGGGTGCCGCCTGTTTGACCGCGACAGCGGCGGAAAGGCCGACATAACCCCCGCCCACAACCAGCATGTCCAGCATCGCGCCGCTCCCGTACCTTATGCCTCAGATGTGATCTATATAGATCATCGCAACTTCACTTCCTACCGCTGGGAGACATAGAAATGACAGGCGAGACGACCGGGCCTTCGGCGATGGAGACGCTGCTTTCGACGCTCGACCTCGAGCCGATCGAGGTCGATATCTTCCGCGGCCGCAGTCCCAAGGTCGGCTGGCAGCGGGTCTTCGGCGGCCAGGTGATCGGCCAGGCGCTGATGGCGGCGCAGCGCACCATCGAGGGCGAACGTTTCGTCCATTCGCTGCATGCTTATTTCATGCGTCCCGGCGATCCCTCGGTGCCGATCATCTATCAGGCGGAGCGCATTCGCGACGGATCGAGCTTCAATACGCGGCGTGTCGTCGCCATCCAGCACGGCAAGGCAATCTTCGCGCTGTCGGCCTCCTTCCAGGTGGAGGAGCCGGGCTTCGAACACCAGACTGCGATGCCCGAGGTCGAGATGCCGGAGGCGCTGCTCGGCGAGCAGCAGATCAAGGAGCAGTATCTCGCGCATGCGCCGGAGGCGATCCGAAAATACTGGCAGCGTGAGCGGCCGATCGAGATCCGTCCCGTCTCGCTGACCCATTATTTTTCCGACAGGAAGCTCGATCCCAAACAGGACGTCTGGGTGCGCGCCACCGGCCCGGTTCCCGACGACCGGCTCTATCAGGCGGCGGTGCTTGCCTATCTTTCGGACATGACGCTGCTCGATACGTCGCTCTATGCGCACGGAACGTCCATCTTCGACCAGAGCCTGCAGGTGGCGAGCCTCGATCACTCCATGTGGTTCCACCGACCCTGCAAGCTCGACGACTGGTTGCTTTATACGCAGGACAGTCCGTCGGCTTCAGGTGCCAGAGGATTAACCCGGGGTAGCCTGTTTACGCGATCGGGCCGCCTAATCGCATCGGTCGCGCAGGAAGGCCTGATTCGGAAAAAGGCAAATGAATAAAAATTGTGCAACTTTGTAAATTTGCGCGTTATTTGTGCGCTTATTGGCCGATCATTTGCCTGTTTATTGGCACTCTTTATTATAACCTTTACTTTTCAATAACTTACGATCTGCCTCGAATCTGGCACGCCCCTTGAATGTGTATCGCCGGTCGCTGTTCAGGAACGTCAGCGGCAAGGAGAGTCGGCTCCGCGCCGAGGATAACGAAGGATGGGAAACCAGATGAAAATTGTGATGGCCATTATCAAGCCGTTCAAGCTCGATGAGGTCCGCGAAGCCCTTACGGCGATCGGTATTCAGGGGCTGACCGTAACCGAGGTGAAGGGCTACGGGCGCCAGAAGGGGCACACCGAAATCTATCGCGGCACCGAATATGCAGTCAGCTTCCTGCCGAAGCTCAAGATCGAAATCGCGGTTGCATCGGAACTCGTCGACAGGGCGGTCGAGGCCATCGCGGCATCGGCCAAGACCGGCCAGATCGGTGACGGCAAGATCTTCGTCTATTCGATCGACCATGCCGTGCGCATCCGTACGGGCGAAACCGACTCAGAAGCGCTGTAAGAACGGCAGATCAAGGAGCTTTATCCAATGTCAATTTCGAAGTTTTCTTCCACCTTTGCGCGGCTTTGCGCAGCTTCGGCCGCCCTTCTGGCGCCGGCCGTCGCTTTCGCGCAGGAGGCTGCGCCAGCTGCCGCCACCGCTGCTGCTGCTCCTGCTTTCACCATGGACAAGGGTGACAATACCTGGATGCTCGTCTCGTCGGCGCTCGTCCTTCTGATGACCATCCCCGGCCTTGCGCTTTTCTACGGCGGTCTCGTCCGCGCCAAGAACATGCTCTCGGTGCTGATGCAGGTCTTCATGATCACGGCCGTCGTGGCGCTGATCTGGGTGACCTATGGCTATTCGCTCGCCTTCACCGACGGCGGCTCGCTGAACAGCTTCGTCGGCGGCTTCTCCAAGGCGTTTCTGGCCGGCGTCAACACGTCGTCGCTCGCCGAAACCTTCTCGAAGGGCGTCGCCATTCCGGAATACACCTTCATCGTGTTCCAGATGACCTTCGCCTGCATCACGCCCGGCCTGATCGTCGGCGCATTCGCCGAGCGCATCAAGTTCTCGGCCGTCATGCTCTTCGTCGTGCTCTGGGTTACCTTCATCTACTTCCCGATGGCGCACATGGTCTGGTTCTGGGGCGGTCCGAGCTCCTACACTTCGCCGGCCGGCCTGATCTTCTCCTATGGCGCAATCGACTTCGCCGGCGGCACGGTCGTTCATATCAATGCCGGTATTGCGGGCCTCGTCGGCGCCATCATGCTCGGCAAGCGCACGGGCTATAAGAAGGAAATCATGGCTCCGCACTCGATGACGCTGACCATGGTCGGCGCCTCGCTGCTCTGGGTCGGCTGGTTCGGCTTCAACGCCGGCTCCAACCTCGAAGCCAATGCCTACGCCTCGCTTGCCTTTATCAACACCTTCGTCGCAACGGCTGCCGCCGCTGTGTCCTGGTGCATCGTCGAAACCCTCACCCGCGGCAAGGCTTCCATGCTGGGTGGTGCTTCCGGCGCCGTCGCCGGTCTCGTTGCCATCACCCCGGCGGCAGGCTTTGCCGGCCCGATGGGCGCGATCGTTCTCGGCCTCATCGTCTCGCCGGTCTGCTACTTCTTCGTTGACGTCGTGAAGAACAAGTTCAACTACGACGACAGCCTCGATGTCTTCGGCGTCCATTGCGTCGGCGGCATCATCGGCGCTCTCGGCACCGGTATCCTCGTCAACCCGGCGCTCGGCGGTGCAGGCATCGTCGATTATTCCACGGCCGACTTCGCAGCCTCTTATGCCGGCACGGCAACCCAGGTCTGGGCCCAGGCCAAGGGCGTGCTGACAACGCTGCTGTGGTCGGGCATCGGCTCGGCGATCCTCTACAAGATCGTCGACGTTGTCATCGGCCTGCGTGTAACCGTTGAAGCCGAACGCGAAGGTCTCGACCTTTCGACCCACGGCGAAGCCGCCTATCACTCTTCCTGATCACAGGGTTTGCGGCGCCCGGCAGAAGGGCGCCGCAGCACGGCCCGTCGCGGCCTATCTAACCATAGACCGCATTTGGCCCGGACCTTCCAAGGTTCGGGCTTTTTTTCATTTCCCGGTTCGGAATGCACGTCCTAGCATGCATGGTTAACATCGCTTTAACCCGGCTCTGATTAGGTAGAGCGGACGCATTTTGGCACGGCGAAGCTTTAGCGATTCGCATGTCCTCAGGCATTGGACGGGTTAGACACATGGCAAGAAGCACGTCGCCGGCAATGGATGGCCGTCCGGATCGGTTTTCCTTCTCGGCATTCATGCTGCGGCAGATCCAGGCGCTCATCGGCTTTGCAATCTTTCTGCTGCTGGCGTTCTGCGTCGCGGCACTGGCGACTTGGAATGTTGCGGATCCGAGCTATTCCTATGCCACCGCCAACCTGCCGACCAATATTCTCGGTTACAGCGGTGCCGCCTTTGCCGATATCGTCATGCAATTCCTCGGCCTTGCCAGCGTTGTTTCGATGCTGCCGATCGTCGCCTGGGCGCTGACGCTGATCTCGGGCCGCCGCTTCAGCCGTATTCCTGCCCGCATCGGCGCCTGGTTTGCCGGTTCGGTGCTGTCTTCCGCCGTCATCGGCTGTTTTCCGCCGCCGCTCACCTGGCCGATTCCGAACGGCATCGGCGGCGTCGTCGGCGACATGATCCTGCGTTTTCCGGCACTCTTCGTCGGCGCTTATCCGACAGGCACCTTCGCCATGATCGTCGGCTGCATCTTTGCCGCGCCGACCGCCTGGATGATGCTCTTTGCCTCCGGCCTCGTCGGTCGCAGCGACGCCGACGAGGAGGTCGAGGAAGATTACGTCGATACGCGTAGCAAGGCTCGCGTCGTCGGAGACGAGGACGAGGAGGAGGACGAGTCCCGCTGGGTCGCTTTCAGCGGGGCCGTGACGCATGCCTGGTACATGAGCCAGGGCCGGCTGCGCCGGCTCTTCGGCATGGGACCGCGCAAGCGCCGTCAGGGCGATTACGAATCACCTTATGATTTCAACGATGACGAGTTCGGCACGCTGAACGAACCCGTTCGCGCCAAGGCGCCGACCGTCCGCGGCGAGCGCATGGAGCCCTCGATGGAACCATCGATGGGGTCAAGGACGGCTTCGCCGCGGCGCATCGTTTCCGCGCCGTCGCTGTCGATCGATGACGACGACGACAATGACGACGACCTGCCCTTTGATAGCGACATGCCGCCGCGCCCGGCCGATATCCTGCCCGACGACGATGACGACGACTGGATGATCCGCGCGCCGGCAAAGGCGGCCGGCAAGCCGGAACCGCGCGTCGTCCCGGTGGTCGCACGTCCGAAGCCCAGCGCCCGCATCGAACGGGAAGCGCAGGGCTCGTTCATCCGTCCCGAGGGTTTCCAGCTTCCGTCGATGCATCTGCTCGCCGAACCGAAGAATGTCGTGCGCGACTCCACGCTTTCGGCCGATGCGCTGGAACAGAATGCCCGCATGCTCGAAGGCGTGCTCGAAGATTTCGGCGTCAAGGGCGAGATCATCCACGTCCGTCCGGGGCCCGTCGTCACGCTCTACGAACTCGAGCCGGCGCCCGGCATCAAGTCGTCGCGCGTCATCGGCCTTGCCGACGATATCGCCCGCTCGATGAGCGCCATTGCCGCCCGTGTTGCCGTCGTGCCCGGCCGCAACGCGATCGGCATCGAATTGCCGAACCAGACGCGCGAGACCGTCTATCTGCGTGAACTCATCGCCTCCAGGGATTTCGAAGGCAGCAAGGCGAAGCTCGCCATGGCGCTCGGCAAGACGATCGGCGGCGAAGCCGTCATCGCCGATCTCGCCAAGATGCCACACCTGCTCGTCGCCGGCACCACCGGCTCCGGCAAGTCGGTCGCCATCAATACGATGATCCTGTCGCTGCTCTATCGCATGACGCCGGAACAGTGCCGGTTGATCATGATCGACCCCAAGATGCTCGAACTCTCCGTCTATGACGGCATCCCGCATTTGCTTTCGCCTGTCGTCACCGATCCGAAAAAGGCCGTTGTCGCGCTCAAATGGACGGTGCGCGAGATGGAAGAGCGCTACAAGAAGATGTCGAAGATCGGCGTGCGCAACATCGATGGCTTCAACACCCGCGTCGAGCAGGCGCTGTCGAAGGGCGAGGCGATCTCGCGCACGGTGCAGACCGGCTTCGACCGCCATACCGGCGAGGCGATGTACGAGACCGAAGAATTCGATCTGCGGCCGATGCCCTATATCGTTGTGATCATCGACGAGATGGCCGACCTGATGATGGTCGCCGGCAAGGATATCGAAGGCGCCGTCCAGCGTCTGGCGCAGATGGCGCGCGCGGCCGGCATTCACGTGATCATGGCGACACAGCGTCCGTCGGTCGACGTCATCACCGGCACGATCAAGGCAAACTTCCCGACCCGTATCTCCTTCCAGGTGACGTCGAAGATCGACAGCCGCACCATCCTTGGCGAACAGGGCGCCGAACAGCTGCTCGGCATGGGCGACATGCTCTACATGGCGGGCGGCGGGCGTATCCAGCGCGTGCACGGCCCGTTCGTTTCGGATGTCGAGGTGGAAGAGATCGTCTCCTATCTGAAGACCCAGGGCTCGCCGCAATATCTCGACGCGATCACCGCCGATGACGACGAGGACGGCGATTATGGCGGCGGTGGCGGCGGTCCGGCCGGCACGTCCAATCTTTCCGAATCGGAAGATCCCTACGACCAGGCGGTCGCCATCGTGCTGCGCGACGGCAAGGCGTCGACCTCCTACGTCCAGCGCCGGCTCGGCATCGGCTACAACCGCGCCGCCTCGCTCGTCGAGCGCATGGAGAAGGAGGGCATCATCGGGCCGGCCAACCACGCCGGCAAGCGCGAGATTCTCGTTCCCACCGAAGGCGACATCCTCGACCGCTGACAGAACAGGCATATATTTCCGATGCAGCCGCTTTTGCGGAAACCTGATAGCATCGAAGCCGTTACCTCTCGCAGGCCGATCGCAACGCCTTGAAGACGCCGCCTTTCGGCAGCATGCAGATGGCATAAAGGAGATTTAGATGAGTCACTCCGATACCTTCCTCTCCGGCCTGACGGTAACGCGCCGCGACCTTCTCGGCGCCTTCGCCGTTGCTGCGATGGCGAGCGCCATTCCCCTCGGCGCTTACGCGCAGGCGGCAGCTCCCGCCTCCGGTACGGCGCAGGCGATCGCCGATCATTTCTCCGGCGTTACGACGATGCAGGGTGAATTCGTGCAGTTCGGCCCGCGCGGCGAACAGACCGGCGGCAAGTTCTTCATCCAGCGTCCCGGCAAGCTGCGTTTCAACTATGACGATCCGTCGCCGATGCGGGTGATCGCCGACGGCAAGAACGTCGCCATCGGCAATACGAAGCTGAAGACCTGGGATCTCTATCCGCTCTCCAAGACCCCGCTCAGCCTGCTCCTGGCGCAGCATATCGACCTGTCGGCCGGCATGGTGAAGGGCGTGAAGGAAGAGTCTGATCTGACGACGATCGCGCTCGGCAACAATACGGTGTTCGGAAACTCGACCATCACCATGATGTTCGACCCGAAGACCTACGACCTGCGTCAGTGGACGATCACCGACAATCAGGGCAAGGACACCTCGGTGATGATCTTCAACGTCAAAACCGGCGTGCAGTTCGACGATCGCGTCTTCCGCGTGCCCTATGAGACCATTCCAGGCACGCCTCAGTCGCGCGACTGAAACCTTTTCGGTTGATCGCCGGCCGCTTTTGCACGCGGCCGGTTCCCTCGCGTCCGCCTTTGTTTTAAAGCCCTTTCATGAAAGCGTGAGAGGGTATGGGCATGGGCTTTTCGATCACCACCTGGAACATCAACTCGGTGCGGCTGCGCATGCCGATCGTCGAGCAGCTCGTTCTCAAGCACAGGCCCGATATCCTCTGCCTGCAGGAAACCAAGGTGACGAACGAGCTGTTTCCGGCGGCACCGCTGCGGGCGATGGGCTACAATCACATCATCATCCATGGCCAGAAGGGCTATCACGGCGTGGCGATCGCCTCGCGCATCCCGCTGACCGAGGATCACCGGCAGGATTATTGCGGCGTCGGCGATGCGCGCCACATCTCGGCGATCTTCGAGCACGGCAATCGTCGCGTCCGGCTGCATAATTTCTACGTCCCGGCCGGCGGCGACGAGCCGGATCGCACGATCAATCCGAAATTCGGCCACAAGCTCGATTTCATCGAGGAGATGAAGCTGCTGAAAGCCAACGGCGAGGCCAACACCTCAGCCATCCTCGTCGGCGACCTCAACATCGCGCCGCTGGAGCATGATGTCTGGTCGCACAAGCAGCTTCTGAAGATCGTCAGCCATACGCCTGTCGAAACCGAAGGGCTGCTCGAGGTGATGAAGCGCGGCGACTGGCTCGATCTGATGCGTCAGCATGTGCCTGAAAACGAGAAGCTCTACACCTGGTGGAGCTACCGCGCCAAGGACTGGGAGGCCGCCGATCGCGGCCGCCGTCTCGACCATATCTGGTCGTCATCGGACCTCGGGCCGCATCTGAAGCGGATCGAGATCCTGAAGGAGGCGCGCGGCTGGGATCGTCCTTCCGACCACGTGCCGGTGACGGCGCATTTCGATTTGTAGCGCATCCTCTCGGAGGCGCGGCCTCTATCAAGATCAGCTGAAGCGGTAGAACTGGCTTGCGGCCTTTGCCGCAAGCTCCGCGAGATTGTCGCGGATCCGGTTCTCGATCAGCCGGGCTGCGTCCGGATATTCTTCGATCAGCCGGTGGAAGAGGGCGCGGGTGATGCGGATGATGCTGGTGTCCTCGCGCGCTACCGCGGTGAACTTGCGCTCCACCAGCGTCACCAGCGCCAGCTCGGAAACCAGGGTTCCGGGACCGGCGATCCCCTCTGTCCTCTGCATGCCGTCGCTGCTCGTCGCGCTCAGCTCCAGGCTGCCGCTGAGGATGACATAGGCGCTCTCGGCGGGTGAGCCCTGGCGAAACAGCATCTGGCCGGCAGCGATCATGCGCCGGTCGGCGCCGAAGGCAATCAACCGCAGTTGATCCTCGTTCATGTCCTTGAACAGAGGAAGCTGCGCGAGCATGTGGATGTCGTCGGTCAGCGCCATGCGGGCTTTTCGCCTTAGAGCAATTCCAGCAAAAGTGCCTAGCGGTTTTGCCAGGCAAAGCGTGAAACGCTTTTGCCGGGAATTGCGTGAAAACAAAGAGATAAAGCATTTCCGTGATTCGGAGAAAAACGGAAATGCTCTAGGGTATGATTTTGTAGCCGCCGTTTTCCGTAACGAGGATTTCGGCATTGGAGGGATCGCGCTCGATCTTCTGGCGCAGGCGGTAGACGTGGGTTTCCAGCGTATGCGTCGTCACGCCGGAATTATAGCCCCAGACCTCTTCGAGCAGCACGTCGCGGGTGACGACCTTCTGTTCGGCGCGGTAGAGATAGCGGATGATCGCCGCTTCCTTTTCCGTTAGCCGGATCTTCTGGCCGTTATCGGTGGTCAGAAGCTTCTGGCTCGGCTTGAAGAGATAGGGGCCGACGGTGAAGGTCGCGTCCTCGCTCTGCTCATGCTGGCGCAGTTGCACACGGATGCGCGCGAGCAGAACGGCGAAGCGGAAAGGTTTGGTGACATAGTCGTTGGCGCCGGCTTCGAGACCGAGGATCGTGTCCGAATCGGTATCGTGGCCGGTCAGCATGATGATCGGCGCCTTGAAGCCGCCCTTGCGCAGCAGCTTCACCGCCTCGCGGCCGTCCATATCGGGCAGGCCGACATCCATGATCAGCAGGTCGACCGGCGTCGAGCGGGCGGTCGCGACACCTTTGCCGGCGTTGGCTTCCTGCAGAACCGTGAATTCCTCATACAGCGACAATTGCTCCGTCAGCGTCTGTCGAAGGTCATCGTCGTCATCCACCAGAAGAATGGTGCGTGCGGTCATGCCGTTTGCGTCCTCATGTTAAGTCCCCTAGTCCTACGCCAAATTCCTGGTTTGGCAAGGATCGGGCAACGGGCTGTTGCCGGGCCAGTTTCGATATGATTTCAATCGAAGCCCCAGACAAGGCACGACATGCGAGAAAAATGGAAAAAGCAAGGCAGAGGCCGAGTATGACGGCGTCGACGATCGTGGTGCGTCCTGCGCCGGGGCGCAAGAGCCGGGCGATCGTCCGGCTCGGCGCCATCACTGTGCCCGCTGCGATCGGCCGCTCCGGCCGCACGGTGATGAAACGCGAGGGTGACGGCGCTACGCCAATCGCCTCGATGAGGCTGATATCAGGCTTCCGGCGCGGCGAGCGGAACGGCCGGCTCGTCACCCCGCTTTCCATCCGCCGCATCCGTCCTGACATGCTCTGGTGCGATCAGTCTGGCAATGCCAGCTACAACCGCCTCGTCAGGGCGCCGTTCCGGGCAAGTCATGAGGAGATGCGGCGCAGCGACAGGCTCTACGATATCTGCCTGGTAATGGACTGGAACATTTCCTCGCGTGCGCGCAATCGCGGCTCGGCGATCTTCTTCCATCTCATCCGGCCAGGCTACGAGCCGACGGCGGGCTGCGTGGCGGTAAGCCTGCGTGACATGCGCCGCCTGCTGCCCCACCTTCGAAAGGGAACGATTGTCCGCGTCGTCTGATTGTCTTCCGGATGCGGTCGCCTATATGCTTCCGGTGACCGAACGCTCCGGCTGAAATGCGTTCAGGGACGTCCGCAAGCGCGGGCGCAATTCATGCCTCGTCCAATTCTTCAAACTCCCGGAGATATATTGTGACCGCTCAACCTATCATCACTTTCCATGACGGACATTCCATTCCACAAGTCGGCCTCGGCGTCTGGCAGACGCCGCAGGATATTGCCGCTCCCACCGTGCGCACTGCGATCGCCGCCGGCTATCGTCACATCGATACGGCTTCCGGTTACGACAACGAAGAGGGCGTCGGCGAAGGCATCCGTTCTTCCGGCCTCGACCGCAAGGACATCTTCGTCACCACCAAGCTCAGGAATACCGATCAGGGCTATGACAATACGCTGCGCGCCTTCGACGGCAGCCTGAAGAAGCTCGGTTCCGAATATGTCGACCTCTATCTCATTCACTGGCCGTCGCCGCATCGCGGCCTTTATACCGAGACCTGGAAGGCTTTCGTGCGCATCCGGGAAGAGGGTCGCGCCCGCTCGATCGGCGTGTCGAATTTCTATCCTGAACATCTCGAGCGTATCATCGGCGAAACCGGCGTCGTTCCCGTCATCAACCAGATCGAGCTGCATCCCGATTTCCAGCAGAAGGCGGCGCAGGAGGCTCATCAGAAGCTTGGTATCGCCACCGAATCCTGGAGCCCGCTCGGCCAGGGCAAGTTCATCTCGAACGCTGATATAGGCGAGATCGCCAAAAAGCATCAGAAGACGCCGGCTCAGGTGATCATTCGCTGGCACCTCGACACCGGCCTTGTCGTCATCCCGAAATCGGTGACGCCGTCGCGCATCGAGGAGAACTTCCAGGTGTTCGACTTCAAGCTCGATGCCGACGACATGGCCGCGATCGCCAAACTCGACAGCGCCAGCGCCCGCATGGGACCGGATCCGATGACGGCCGCCTTCTGAGCACTTTCGAGGGCATCAGCGGTCGCCCCGGCGGAGAGATCACCCGGGCGGCCGCACTTGATGGAGGCATGCAGCCTTCAGTCAATAATTGCAATTGGACGATCCGTTGGTCGGCGCGAAGCCGTAACTGCAGCTATTGCCCAGGCTCTGCGGTCTTCCAATTGAGCCGGTATAATCGTCGAAGGCGCGTGAGGGATACCAATAACCATTGGCGCTCTTGATATAGCCGGGCCGGCCACTGCTGTAGCCGCGATATCCGTTAAGTGAAGGTATCTTCTTCTGCGCGACCTGCAGCAGTTGGTCCGAGGCGACCGTGACTGTCGGTATGGCTGGATGCATCGGCGCGGCGCCGACGGCGTCGATCGATGCCAGCGGTGCAAACATGATCAGGCTGGCTCGCAGTAAACTCACTACTAATTTCTGCCTCATGGCGCTTCCCCGATGGCGCGGTGTTCGCCGAAGCCTGAACGGTATCTGTCGCGTGTCGCGCCTGATTATCGATGAGGCCACAGGAATTTATCGATGTCGATTGCCCGAAAGGATGAAATTGGGAAGGCGGGCCATGCACAAACGGGCTCGCCCGCCACGCGCTTTAGCACAGCAATTCAGAGGGCTGCAGAGCTCTTGCGCGTGGGAGAAGGCGCGGAGCTGTGCGGATCGCAACATGTGGGTGTCGAAGCGACAGACGCCATAAAATGCAAAGCCGCCCGATGCGTATCGGGCGGCTTTCAATCTCATCCGTTGGCCGGATCAGATCAGTTCCACTCGCGAATATCGACGAAGTGCCCGGCGATCGCGGCTGCGGCTGCCATTGCCGGCGAGACGAGGTGCGTGCGGCCCTTGAAGCCCTGACGACCTTCGAAGTTGCGGTTCGAGGTCGAAGCGCAGCGTTCGCCCGGCTTCAGGCGGTCGTCGTTCATGGCAAGACACATGGAGCAGCCCGGCTCGCGCCAGTCGAAACCGGCGGCCTTGAAGATCTTGTCGAGGCCCTCGGCTTCCGCCTGTTCCTTGACGAGGCCGGAGCCCGGCACGATCATCGCGTCGACGGTTGGGGCAACCGTCTTGCCTTCGACGACCTTGGCGACTTCCCGCAGATCCTCGATGCGGCCGTTGGTGCAGGAGCCGATGAAGACGCGGTCGAGCGTGATGTCGGTCATCTTCGTGCCCGGCTTCAGGCCCATATAATCGAGCGCGCGCCACTTAGAGGTGCGCTTGGTTTCGTCCTGGATGTCGTCGGGGTTCGGAACGATGCCCTGGACGGAGATGACATCCTCGGGCGAAGAGCCCCAGGAAACGATCGGCGGCAGGCTGGCGGCATCGAGTACGACGACGCGATCGTAATGAGCGCCCTCGTCGGTCTGCAGCGTCTTCCAGTAGGCGATTGCCTGTTCCAGCGCCTCGCCCTTCGGCGCGCGCGGCTTGCCCTTGATATATTCGAAGGTCTTTTCGTCAGGGGCGATCAGGCCGGCGCGGGCGCCGCCTTCGATCGTCATGTTGCAGATGGTCATGCGGCCTTCCATCGACAGCGCGCGGATCGCTTCGCCGGCAAATTCGATGACGTGGCCGGTGCCGCCGGCCGTGCCGATCTCGCCGATGATGGCAAGGATGATGTCCTTGGCGGTGACGTGCGGCGGAAGCACGCCGTCGACCCGCACGAGCATGTTCTTTGCCTTCTTCTGGATCAGCGTCTGGGTCGCCAGCACATGCTCGACCTCTGAGGTGCCGATGCCGTGCGCCAGGGCGCCGAAGGCGCCATGCGTCGAGGTATGGCTGTCGCCGCAGACGATGGTCATGCCGGGCAGGGTGAAGCCCTGTTCCGGGCCGACAATGTGAACGATACCCTGGCGCTTGTCGCTTGCCGAATAATATTCGACGCCGAATTCGGCGGCATTGGTGGCCAGCGCTTCCACCTGGATGCGGCTTTCCTCGTTCTTGATGCCGAGATGGCGGTCGGGCGAGGTCGGGACGTTATGGTCGACGACGGCGAGCGTCTTTTCCGGCGCGCGAACCTTGCGGCCGGTCATGCGCAGGCCTTCGAAAGCCTGCGGCGAGGTGACTTCGTGGACCAGATGGCGGTCGATGTAGAGAAGACAGGTGCCGTCTGCCTGTTCATCGACCAGATGATCGTCCCAGATCTTGTCGTAGAGGGTACGCGGTGCGCTCATGGCGTTAAGTCCGTTTTTCTAAAGCTTTTGGAAAATCGAGAAATGGCAGATCAGGCTCCGCCGGCCGTCATTCGATCAACGAAGTCGGCTGTTGAGCGCACCGGACACGCAGGCAAAAAACCGCGCCGGCAGGCGATAATGGTCCTGCAGCACGAAAATATGCGCACCAATGCATCTGAACTTGGATTCCATGGCCCTGCATATAGCGATTTTTCGCGGCGGCTTCAATTTGAATCATCAGGCGGCCTTCTGAGACCCCTCGGTGATGCGGCCATTGGCGCCGTCACCGCGACTTCATCCATTTCTCCGTCCGCCGCAGCGCCAGCGACAGGCCGATCGTCAGGATCAGATAGATATAGGTGACGATCGAATAGGTTTCGAAGAAGCGGAAGGAGCCGGCGGCATAGACCTTGCCCATCTGGGTGATGTCGGCGACGCCGAGCACGGAGACGAGCGAGCTGTCCTTCACCATCGAGACGAAATCGTTGGAGAGGGGTGGGAAGATCACCCGGATCGCCTGCGGGAAGACGACCGAGCGGAAGCGCCGGTAGCGCGAGAGGCCGAGGGCCTTGGCCGCCTCGATCTGGCCTAGATCGACTGACTGGAAGCCGGCCCGGAAGATTTCGGCGATGAAGGAGGAATAGCCGACCGTCAGGGCGATGATCGCCCGCCACATCAGCGAGAGGTCGCGCACCAGGATGGGCTCGGCCATGCCTGATGTCACCAGCGGCGAAATCAGGAAATTATAGGCTGCGACCAGGGCCGGCGCGCCGACGAAGGCGACGTAGAACAACAGTACGAGAATCGGGATGCCGCGGATGATCTCGATGTAGAATCGTGCAATCTGACGCAATACCTGGCTGTCGGCCATGCCGAGCAGGCAGATGCCGAGGCCGAGCACGGTGGCGAGCACGAAGGCGACCAGCGTGACGAAGACGGTGATGCCGACACCGTTGACGACGGTGCGGAAGACCTGGGCATAGATATCGTTGGTGACGATGACGGCGGCAAGGACGAGGCCCATCGCGACAAGCGCGACCAGCCACCAGGGATAGTCATCCTTGACGTATCTGTCGGGAGATGGTCGCAAGGCCATCAGCTGCAGCTCGGCGTCATTCGCCCATCTTGTAGTCGAGGAACCACTTCTTGTTCAGCGCATCCAGCGTGCCGTCGGCCTTGAGTGCGGTGATGGCGGCATTGACCGGGGCGACAAGATCGGACCCTTTCGGGAAGATGAAGCCGAAATCCTCCGTGCCGAGCGGTTCGCCGATCAGCTTCAGGGCGCCGTTCGAGGCATCGACATAGCCCTTGCCGGCTGTGCCGTCGGTCAGCACAACGTCCACGTCGCCAGCCTTCAGGGCCTGGACGGTGGCGCCGAAGGTTTCGAAGAGCTTGATGCGCGGGTTCTGCTCGTTGCCATCAAGCACTTCGTAGACCGCGGTGTAGAAGGGCGTGGTGCCGGGCTGCGCGCCCACCAGACCGTCCTTGAATTCGCCGAAGGACTTGGCGTCAGTGAAGCGCTTCTCGTCGCCGCGCACCAGCATGAACTGCTGCGAGCGCATGTAGGGGTCGGAGAAATCCACCTTCTGTTTGCGGTCTTCCTTGATGGTGATGCCGGTCATGCCGATGTTGTACTGGCCGTCGGAAACCGCCTGGATCATCGCGTCCCAGCTGGTGTTCTGGTATTCGACCTTGACGTTCAGCCGCTTGGCGATCTCGTTCATCGCATCATATTCCCAGCCGATCGCCTTGCCGGATTTCGGATCGACGAACTGCAGCGGCGGATAGGCATTCTCGGTGACGACGACGACGCTCTTGCCGCCAAGATCAGGCAGTTCGGCGGCCGATGCGGCCACGGGCAGAAGAGCAAGGGCGGCGAAGCTCGCAAGAACGGTACGGCGAAAGAACATTGAACGGTTCCCCTAAATTGAACGGCAAAAACTGTCACGGAAGATAGGCCCGAGGCAAGGCCGCCGGCTGCGTGCCGAAACAAAAATTAGAAAAGGCGACCCGAAGGCCGCCTTTCCAAGCAAAGAATTTTGCGTAGCGCAGAACTTATTCTGCTGCCGGTTCCGCTGCGGCGGCAGCGGCTGCTGCTGCTTCAGCAGCGGCCTTGGCTTCCGCAGCTTCGGCTGCTGCCTTCTCGGCGGCGAGCGCCTGAGCTGCTGCGACCTTTTCAGCTTCGATGCGTGCCTTTTCCTCGGCAATAGCGGCGCGCTCGGCGTCGTTGAGCTTGCGGGCGCGGACGCCGGTGTCTTCAACGATACGGGCAGACTTGCCGCGACGGTCTCTGAGGTAATAGAGCTTGGCGCGACGGACCTTACCGCGGCGAACGACGTCGACGCTTTCGATCATCGGCGAGTAGACCGGGAATACGCGCTCGACGCCTTCGCCGTAGGAGATCTTGCGGACCGTGAAGTTTTCCTGCAGGCCGCCGCCGGAGCGGGCGATGCAGACGCCTTCATAGGCCTGAACGCGGGTACGGCTGCCTTCCGTGACCTTCACGTTGACACGGACGGTGTCGCCCGGGGAAAATTCGGGAAGCGTGCGCTTGGCTTCGATCTTGGCGGCCTGTTCGGCCTCAAGCTGCTGAATGATGTTCATCGTCTTAACCTTTGGTTCTTCTGAAACAGCCAGAGCGCTCAACACTGATCCTTCGGAACTGGCCTCAGGACTTTGCCCATCAAGGGCGGGAGCGGATTCGCCATTCTTTGTTTGCTGGCAGACGGGGATAAACCCCATTTCCGCGTGCGCCAATACACGAAAGGCCAGGGCTTGTCATCCCTTGGGCGGCATTTTTGTGAAAAGGGCTGCGAAATCAGCCGTTTTTCTCACTTTACAGCGCCGCGCGTCTTTTTCTGACACGCAAAGGACGCTGTACCGTTTTGAATCTACACGTCGTGCCTTCGGAAAATCGATCCGATTTTTGAGCCGATAGGCTAGCCCTTTTCGAGCAGATCCGGCCGCCGCTCCCGGGTCAGCCGCACCGCTTCCTGATGCCGCCATTTCTCGATGGCGCCGTGGTTGCCCGAGGTGAGGATTGCGGGGATTTCCCGGCCTTCCCATTCCTGCGGCCGGGTATAATGCGGATGTTCCAGCAGTCCGCCTTCGAAACTTTCGTGCAGGCCGGAAAGATCGTTGCCCATGACGCCAGGCAGGATGCGGACGATCGCATCGAGCACGATCAACGCCGCCGGCTCGCCGCCTGACAGTACGTAGTCGCCGATCGAGACCTCTTCCAGTCCGCGTGCCTCGATCACCCGCTGGTCGACGCCCTCGAAGCGGCCGCAGACGATGATGACGCCGTCGCCGGCCGCGAGCTCGCGCACACGCTGCTGCGTCAGCGGCCGGCC
>NZ_JALBGX010000088.1:0-27943 GCF_023006465.1 Rhizobium sp. PRIMUS64
ACTCGGGGCGCTCGACAATTTCCGCGACAGGCCGGCCGGCACGCTGCGGCTCAACGTGCCGACGGTCGCGGCGCGGCTGTTCCTGCCCGACATTGCCTGCCGGTTCCTGAAGCTCTATCCCGAGATCGAGCTGGAGATCGTCGCCGAGGATACGTTCATCGACGTGCTCGCCGCCGGTTTCGACGCCGGCATCCGTTATGACGAGCGCATCGAGCGCGACATGATCGCCGTGCCGATCGGTCCGAGCCGGCAGCGCTATGTCACCGCCGCTTCACCGGCTTATCTGCAGGAAAGGGGCATGCCGCAACATCCGCGTGACCTGCTGGAGCACAGCTGCATCCGGCATCGCTTTCTCAGCGGGATCGGGCTCACCTGGGAATTCGAGCGCGGCGGGGAGACTTTTGCCATCGCCAAGCGGTGCGCTTACGTCAAATTCGATCGAGATAGAGCTCGCCGCCGCCGTCGCGGGGCTGGGCATCATCAGCTCATTCCAAGAGCTCCTGGAATCGGGCCTCGCCTCCGGTCAACTGGTCGCTATCCTCGACGATTGGGCCAGCGAATTTTCCGGTCCGTATCTTTATTACGCCAGTCGACGGCATATGCCGGCACCATTGCGCGCCTTCGTCGATTTTCTGAAGCTGGAACGGCAGCGCGCGCCCCTCGGTTGAGACGTCTCATAAACTTCCCGTTCTGCATTATCAAAAACTTTGAAATGTTCACGGATTGTTTCGGTTTCCTTTCTGAGCTATGTCACTTTCTTGGCGACGAGATCGTCTTTTCAGAACCGATCGCTGTAGAGATGCCTCATGCTTGACCCTAAATTCGTTCGCCGCGGCCTTTTTCTGGTCTTTATCATCCTCTTCCTCGACATTATCGGCATCGCCATCATCATGCCGGTGCTGCCCGCTTATCTGGAGCAACTGACCGGCGGCAGCGTCAGCGATGCGGCGATTGACGGCGGCTGGCTGATGCTCGTCTATGCCGGCATGCAATTCCTGTTTGCGCCGCTGCTCGGAAACCTGTCCGACCGTTTCGGCCGTCGGCCGATCCTTTTGCTTTCGGTGCTGACCTTCGCGATCGACAATTTCATCTGTGGCATCGCCACCAGCTACTGGATGCTGTTCGTCGGCCGCGTGCTTGCCGGCATCAGTGGCGGCAGCTTCGCCACCTGCTCGGCCTATATTGCCGATATCAGCACGGAGGAGAACCGCGCGAAGAATTTCGGGCTGATCGGCATCGCCTTCGGCGTCGGCTTCACGATCGGTCCCGTCATCGGCGGTTTGCTCGGCGAATTCGGCCCGCGTGTGCCGTTCCTTGGCGCGGCCGCGCTATCGCTGGTCAATTTCATCGCCGCCTGCTTCCTGCTGCCGGAAACGCTGGAGGCGAAAAACCGCCGCCGGTTCGAGTGGAAGCGCGCCAATCCGCTCGGCGCGTTGCGCCAGATGCGCCATTATCCTGGCATCGGTTGGGTCAGCCTCGTCATGTTCCTGTTCTTCCTGGCGCATGCGGTCTATCCCTCGGTCTGGTCGTTCGTCTCGACCTATCGCTACGGTTGGAGCGAGGGACAGATCGGTTTGTCGCTCGGCATTTACGGCATCGGCGCCGCGATCGTCATGGGCCTGGTTCTGCCGCGGATCGTGCCGGTGCTCGGCGAGTGGAAGACCGCTCTTCTCGGCCTCTGCTTCTCGGCCGTCGGGCTCACCGGTTATGCCTTCGCCTGGGAGGGCTGGGTCGTCTATGTCATCATCGTTGCGACTGTCATGGAAAACGTCGCCGATCCGCCGCTGCGCAGCATCGCCGCCGGCATGGTGCCGCCCTCGGCACAGGGCGAGCTGCAAGGCGCGCTCACCAGCCTCAGCAGCATTACCACCATCCTCGGACCGCTAATCTTCACGCAGATGTTCGGTTATTTCACGCGGCCCGAGGCGCCGGTCACTTTTGCCGGCGCGCCCTATCTTGCCGCCGCCCTGTTCATCCTGTTGGCCGCCGGCGTGTTCCTCATGCGGGTCCGGGTCCGTGAGCCTGCCCAGGCGCTGGAAGCGGCAGGTTGATCGATCAGAAACGCTGATGCGATGATGAATTTTTCATCATTTGCCTCATCTGGGGTAGTTCTTTGCGGGGCTTTGCTCTAAGTCCGGATGTTATTTCGCCGCAAGCTGCGGCGACGCATATTTCAATCACAGGACTGGTGTCATGGACACGCCGATCGACACGCGCAGGCTTGCGCCGACAGCCGATAATCGTTGGGGCGCACATTTCCGTGCAACGCTGGCGCTCGGCATTCCGCTGATCGGCGCGCAGCTTGCCCAGCTCGGCATCAACACCACCGACGTCATGATCGTCGGCCGGCTCGGCGCCGAGCATCTAGCGGCGATGGTGCTTGCGGCGCAGTTCCTGTTCACGATCCTGATCTTCGGCTCGGGCTTTGCCATCGCCGTCATTCCGATGGTGGCGCAGGCCTATGGCCGCGGCGACGTCGTGTCGGTGCGCCGGTCGCTGCGCATGGGTCTGTGGGTGGTGATCGCCTATTGGGTGATCATGCAGCCGGCCTTCTTCAATTCGGAGCAGATCCTTCTCTTCGCGCAGCAGAAGCCCGAGGTGGCCAAGCTCGCCCACGGCTACATCATGATCGGCCAGTTCGGCGTGCTGCCGGCGCTGCTCTTCAACGTCATGCGGGCGCTGGTCAGCGCCATCGGCAAGGCGGGTATCATCCTCAACGTCACCATCGCCACGCTGGTGATGAACGCGATCTTCGCCTATATCCTTGTCCTCGGCCATTTCGGCTTTCCGGCGATGGGGCTCGAAGGTGCTGCGATCGTTTCGGTCGTCGTGCAGACGGCCGGCTTCCTCTTCATCCTGGCTTTCGTGCAGCGGCGGGAGGAGACTCGGCGCTACGAGATCTTCGTGCGGTTCTGGAAGCCCGACTGGCATGCGCTGCTGGAGGTCATCCGGCTTGGTTTCCCGATCAGCGTCACCATCCTTGCCGAGGTCAGCCTGTTCACGGTGGCTTCGCTCCTGATGGGCTATATCGGCACGATCGAGCTTGCGGCTCATGGCATTGCCCTGCAATGGGCCTCGATCGCCTTCATGATCCCGCTCGGCCTCAGCCAGGCGGCGACGGTGCGCGTCGGTGTCGCGCACGGGCAGGGTGATTATCAGGGGCTGGTGCGCGCTTCGATCACGGTGCTCGTCCTCGCCTGCGCCATTTCGGCGGTGGGCAGCGTGCTCTTTGCCACCATGCCGCAATTCCTCGGCAGCTGGTTCCTCGACGTCAATGCGGCCGAGGCGCCCGAGGTCCTTGCCTATGCCGGGCCGCTGATCGTCGTTGCCGGGCTTTTCCAGCTCGTCGACGGGCTGCAGGTGATCGCCAATGGATTGCTGCGCGGCCTGAAGGACGCACGCGTGCCGATGATCATGGCGTTGATCGCCTACTGGCCGATCGGCTTCTTCCTCGCCTGGGCCTTTGCCTTCCCGCTGGGTTTCGGCGGCATCGGCATCTGGTTCGGCTTCCTCGTCGGGCTGGCCGCCGCCGCCGTCATGCTCTGCGCGCGCTTCTACCTTCTCCTTCGCCGCGAAGGAGTGACGGCCGGCGCCTGATATCTCCTGATCAGGCTGCGACCGGCTTGTAGCCGGCGATATCGGCGCTGATGCCGAGCCGTTCGAACATTTCCTGCGGACTAAGGTTTGCCGTCGCCCGCGCGGCGGCGATCGCTGCCTGCGCCTGCTCGAACGCCTCGGCATTTTCCCATTCGGCGATCGTCACGAAGTTGAATTCGCCGGGTCCGGCGACCTGCTCCAGGACAGAGTGTCCGGTGAATCCTTCGTGCGCCTGCAGCAAGGCATGTGTGCACACCATATGCATCAGGAACTCGTCGCGTGCCGGGGCCGGCACGGCGAACTTGTCGATCCTGTAGAAAACGCCGTTCATCCGGTTTTCTCCCGCATAAATGTTTGCAGGCAGATCTGTAGTTCCTCAAGTTAAGTTGAGGTCAACAGGCGATTAGAGAAAAAGGCCCACTTGGGTGGGCCTTCATCTGAAATGGGCATTGTTTGAAATCAGCGCTCGGCGAGCGCCGGTTCGCCCTTCTTCTCACGCACCATGTTGATGAAGCGACGGAAGAGATAGTGGCTGTCCTGCGGCCCCGGAGAGGCTTCCGGATGGTGCTGGACGGAGAAAACCTGCTTGCCGAGGACACGCAGGCCGCAATTGGTGCCGTCGAAAAGCGAAATATGAGTCTCTTCAACACCATCTGGCAGCGACTTCGAGTCGACCGCGAAGCCGTGGTTCATCGAGACGATCTCGACCTTGCCGGTGGTATGGTCCTTGACAGGGTGATTGGCGCCGTGATGGCCCTGATGCATCTTCTCGGTCTTCGCGCCGAGTGCGAGGCCCAGCATCTGGTGGCCGAGGCAGATGCCGAAGACCGGGATATCGGTCTTAACAAGCGTCTTGATCACAGGCACGGCATATTCACCGGTTGCCGCCGGATCGCCCGGGCCGTTCGACAGGAAGATGCCGTCCGGCTGCATGGCGAGCACGTCTTCGGCGCTCGTTGCCGCCGGCACAACAGTCACTTTGCAGCCGAGGCCGGCAAACAGGCGCAAGATGTTGCGCTTGACGCCGTAATCCAGGCAGACAACGTGGTATTTCGCCTCCGTCGCCTTGAGTTCACCGTAACCTTCATTCCACACCCACGGCGTTTCGGTCCATTGCGAGGACTGGCCCGACGAGGCAATCTTGGCGAGGTCGAGACCTTCGAGGCCGCTCCAGGCTTTGGCTTCAGCCTTCAGCGTCTCGATGTCGAAGACGCCGTTCGGGTCGTGGGCGATCACCGCGTTCGGGGCGCCGTTCTCGCGGATCCAGGCGGTCAGCGCCCGCGTGTCGATGCCGCAAAGGCCGATGACGCCGCGGGCCTTCAGCCATTGGTCGAGGTGTTTGGCGGCGCGGTAGTTCGAAGGGTCGGTGATGTCGGCCTTGAAGATGACGCCGACGGCGCCGTGACGGGCGGCAGGCGTCAGATCCTCGATGTCTTCATCGTTGGTGCCGATATTGCCGATATGCGGGAAGGTGAAGGTGACGATCTGGCCGAGATAGGAGGGATCCGTCAGGATCTCCTCATAGCCGGTCAGCGCGGTGTTGAAGACCACTTCGGCCGGCACCTTGCCGGTGGCGCCGATGCCCTTGCCTTCGATGACCGTGCCGTCGGCAAGAACGAGCAGGGCGGTCGGCTTCTCGATTGTCCAGGGTGCTGTCGCGGTCATCTTCATCCCGTTTCCGGCGTTCGGTGCGCGCGTTGCCGCGGCTCGCCGCCTTTTGATCTCGCAGGCGCGTGGACGCGGCAATGCCGCGCGCTTCAGGCCTGATCACGAATTTTGGTGCAGGTGGCGGTAAATAGCCACGCAATCGCTTAGCGTCAATCTTTGTAGCCGAGATTGCTGCCATTTTCCTGCGCTTTATCGCACTGACCGCGCAATTTATTTGATCCCCCGCATCAGCGTGGTTTATGAAGCGGCATCAAAACAGGAGTGAAGACCATGCTGCGCGATCAACTCGCCACCCAGCTGAAAGAGGCGATGAAGGCCAAGAATGCAGAGCGGCTTTCCACCGTCCGGCTGATCCAGGCCGCGGTTAAGGACCGCGATATCGCCAATCGCGGCATTGGCAAGGAACAGGCGAGCGACGACGAAATCCTGCAGATCCTCGCTAAGATGGTAAAGCAGCGCGACGAATCGGCAAAGATCTACGAGGAGAATTCCCGGCCGGAGCTTGCCGCCAAGGAGCGTGCCGAAATCATCGTCATTCAGGATTTCATGCCGAAGCAGCTTTCAGACAGCGAAGTGCGCGCCAACGTCTCGGCGATCATCGCCGAGACGGGTGCAGCGGGCGCCAAGGACATGGGCAAGGTGATGGCGGCGCTGAAGGAGCGTTATGCCGGCCAGATGGATTTTGCCAAGGCGTCGGCGACCGTCAAGGAACTGTTGAACGGATAAGCCTCATATGACGAGCCTTGCCTGCGGTTCGTTACGAACCGCAGGCCCGAGCACCGCTTCCGCTGCGGCATCGATGATGGCGAATTTCGCCGCCTGATAATTCCAATATTCGCCGATGAAGTGGCCCGACAGCCAGAAGTCGCCCTTGCGGGAGGGTTCTGTCCAGCCAACGCTTTCCATGGTCGCTGCCTGCGTCAGAAGCCGCTTCAGGTGGGTGTTGGAGATCATGAACTGTTCACGGATTTCCCTGAGCGACAGAGGACCGAGAACGACGCGGTCGGCCGTCCTTGGAAATTCCGGAAGCCGCGAGATCAGGTAGTCCATCACCAGGCCGCCGGAATTTGCCCAGTTGAAGAGGTTGAAGGTGGCGCCCGGATTGCGCACCGCTTCACTCCCGATGATCGCCCTTGCGATCAGCGGCTGGATTGCTGCCATCATCGCAGAGGGATCGGCGGTGATCTTACCGGCGCGCTCACCGCTGTCGAGACTGTCGAGGATCATCATATGGGCGACGAGCCATCGGGTGAAATGCTGCTCGGCGATTTCGGTGGGCTCGAGGTAGCGTGTGCGCTTGTCGGGGCCGGGGACCGGTCGCAGGAAGCGATAGGCCAGCATCTCCTGCATGAAGGCCGCGGCCGTGTTGCGGCTGGCGATGTCGTTCCTGACCGCAAAATCGATGAAGCGGCCGGAATAGAGGCCGCCGCTCTTCCCGTCGTCGGAATAACCGTAATGAAGCGCGAAGCCGGCATGGGCCATCAGCCAGCGCTGCTGCGCGGCGAAGATCGAGGCGATGCGCGGGCTCTCACGATAAATGGAGAGCATCTGATCGGCGCAATGCAGGATGGCAGCGAGAAAGCGATCGTCTGCTGCAAGATTGTCCGCGGTAAAAGCCATTTGGAGAGGTCCAGGGAGTTCGGCGCATACATCTTTCATGCGAGCGCCGCCTGTCAACGGTTTTGTTAATAAGCGGTTAATTTCAAAGGGAGAGTTGTCGCAGGGAGAGCCAAAAATTTAAGAAGGCAGGAGCTGGGGGCGCTCCTGCCTTCTTGCTCTTTGCTTCCACCGGCACGCAGGGCCGAAGCCCAAGCCGGAGGGTATTTGCAAAGGCACCCTTGCGAAGCGGCGCCGGGGGTAGGGATGGTGCTTCGCTCGGGGATCGCTTTGTTGAGATCGAACCTATTGCGGTGCGGCGGCTTATTCAAATTACAAAAAAATAATAATTGCCGGAATCGGCGGTTTGGAGGCGTCGAAGCGGACTCTCGGGAGGTGGCGCGGAGGTTGATGAGGCGCAATCATCCGAGGTGCTAATCTTTTGTTTCTAAAAGGGATTCTTCGTCTCCGTCAGAGACCGCTGCGCTTGCTGAAGTTTTTCTGCCGGCGGAATTCCGGCTCTGAAGGGACAATAATGTCGCACCCTGTCGCAGGGGGCGATAACGCGTTGTTGATCGGATAACCGGAGCCGCCGATGACGGCCACATAGCCTGTGAATAGCGGGTTTTCATGACAAGTTTCGTGGCATGGAGCGGCAAAGCAGCTTATATGGAGGTTGGCCAAGAGGTATAAATGCGCTTTTCCAACACCTTTCTCGATGATATCCGCGACCGCGTTCCGATTTCGAACGTGATCGCGCGCCGCGTGAGCTGGGATAAGCGCAAGACGAATGTGTCGCGCGGCGATTACTGGGCCTGCTGCCCGTTCCACGGCGAGAAATCGCCGAGCTTCCACTGCGAGGACCGAAAGGGCCGCTATCACTGCTTCGGCTGTGGCGTCACCGGTGACCATTTCCGCTTTCTCACCGAGCTGGAGGGCCTGAGTTTTCCCGAGGCAGTGCAGCAGATCGCCGATATGGCAGGCGTGCCGATGCCGCTTGCCGATCCTGTGATGGAGAAGCGCGAGAAGGAGCGCGGCTCGTTGATCGACGTCATGGAAATGGCGACACAATTTTTCCAGGATCAGTTGCAGACGGCAAATGGGGCGAGGGCGCGCGCCTATCTGCGCGACCGCGGATTGACCGGGCGCACCATCGAGACCTTCCGTCTCGGCTATGCGCCCGACAGCCGCAATGCGCTCAAGGAATTCCTCGCCGGCAAGGGTGTCTCCAAGGATCAGATCGAGGCCTGCGGTCTGGTCGTCCATGAAAACGTGCCGGTTTCCTACGATCGTTTCCGCGACCGCATCATGTTCCCGATCCTTTCATCGCGGGAAAAGGTGATCGCTTTCGGCGGCCGCGCCATGTCGGCCGACGCGCCGGCGAAATATCTGAACTCCAACGAGACGGAGCTCTTCCACAAGGGCAATGTTCTTTACAATTTCGCCCGTGCGCGGCGCGCGATCCAGGGACCGGGCCGAGGCGATCCTCAGGACGACAATGCGACCGGCACCATCATCGCCGTCGAAGGCTATATGGACGTGATCGCGCTGCATCAGGCGGGCATCGAGAATGCCGTTGCGCCGCTCGGCACGGCGCTCACCGAAAACCAGCTCGAGCTACTCTGGAAGATGGTGCCGCAACCGGTGCTCTGCTTCGACGGCGACGGCGCCGGCATCCGCGCCGCCAATCGCGCCGCCGAATTGGCGCTGCCGCATCTGAAGCCCGGCCGTTCTGTTCGCTTCGCGCTTCTGCCCGACGGCAAGGATCCGGACGATCTCGTGCGCGATGACGGGCGCGCGCCGTTCGACAAGGTGATGAGCCAGGCAAAGCCGCTCTCCGAGATGCTTTGGAGCCGGGAGATCAGCACCGGCAAGTTCGACACGCCCGAGGCGCGTGCCGAACTGGAGGCGCGGCTGAAGCAACTGGTCGCGGTTATCGCCGACGAGAACGTGCGCCGTCACTACCAGCAGGATATTCGCGACCGGCTGAACGCCTTCTTCCAGCCGCAGTTCCAGAACCGCAACAATGGCGATCGCCGCGGCGGCTTCAACGGCAATGGCAATTACCGGACGGGCCGCGACAATGCCGGCAAGGCAGGGCCGAAAAGCCCGAGCGTCATTTCCGAAAGGCTCGCCCGCTCAGGCCCGGTGCGCGGCCACCAGAACAATACGGCGCTGCGCGAAAGTGTGCTGGCGCTGACCGTCGTCAATCACCCCTCGCTGATGATCGACGATTATGACGAGATCGCCGCGATCGAATATGACAGCCGCGAGCTGCAGCGGCTCTGGTCGGCGATGCTGGGGGCAGCTGCGGCCGTCGCCGGCCCGCATCTGACGCGCGAATATCTGACCGAAAGGCTGGAATTCGAAGGCTTCGGCCCGCTTATCAAGAGCCTTGACCAGCAGGTGCGCAATGCCCGGCTGTGGATCGCGACCGAGGAGGCGGCGATGGAAGATGCGCGTGAGGGATACCGCCAGGCGCTGGCCTCCCACAAGCGGGCGAAGGCGCTGCGCCGGCAGAAGATCGAGCTCGAGCGCGAGATCGCGCTGGCGACCGAAGCCGGCGACGGCGAGGCGATCGTTCAGCTGATGCGGGCGCAGCAGGAGGTGCATTTCGAAGGGGTGCGCCTTGAGAACCAGGAGGCGATCATCGATGGCTTCGGCGTGCTTTCCGGCCGCGTCAAAGGGGCGGCGAATCACTGATGTCGCTGACTGAACGGAATGAACCGGGCTTTTCCGCTTCCGGCGCGCTGTTTTCCGCCGGTCGCTCGCCGCTCGAGATTCTCAAGCAGGTCTATGGCTATTCCTCCTTCCGCGGCAAGCAGCAGCAGGTGGTCGAGCACGTGGTTTCCGGCGGCGATGCGGTCGTGCTCTTTCCCACAGGTGCGGGCAAATCGCTGTGCTTCCAGATCCCGGCGCTCTGCCGCGATGGCGTCGGCATCGTGGTTTCGCCACTGATTGCGCTGATGCGCGATCAGGTCGAGGCGATGAAGCAGCTCGGCATCCGGGCAGCCGCGCTCAACTCCTCGCTGTCGCGCGAGGAGTTCGTCGAGGTTCGCCGCGCGCTTTCGGCGGGCCAGCTCGACCTTCTCTACGTCACGCCCGAGCGTATTCTGACCGATGGCTTCCGCGAGCTGATCGCCAACGAGAAGATCGCGCTGTTTGCCATCGACGAGGCCCACTGCGTCTCGCAATGGGGCCATGATTTCCGGCCGGAATATCGCGCGCTCGGCCGGCTCGGCGAGCAATATCCCGGTGTGCCCAGAGTGGCGCTGACGGCGACGGCTGATCCGCACACACGCGACGACATCATTGAGCGGCTGGGGCTTGATGCTGCCGAGATCTTCACCACCAGCTTCGACCGACCGAACATCGCCTATGAGATCGTCGAGCGTGACCAGCCGCGCCAGCAGCTGTTGCGGTTCCTGTCCGGCCACAAGGGCGACAGCGGCATCGTCTATTGCCTGTCGCGTGCCAAGGTCGAGGATACGGCCGAATGGCTGAACGGTCAGGGCATCCGCGCGCGTGCCTATCATGCCGGCATGGACAGGTCGGTTCGCGACGCCAATCAGGATGCCTTCCTCAAAGAAGAGAACCTTTGCCTGGTTGCCACCGTCGCCTTCGGCATGGGCATCGACAAGCCGAACGTGCGTTATGTCGCTCATCTCGATCTGCCGGGCTCCGTCGAGGCCTATTATCAGGAGACCGGACGTGCCGGACGCGACGGCCTGCCGTCCGAGGTCTGGATGGCCTATGGCATGGCCGACGTCATCCAGCGCGGCCGGATGATCGACGAGGGCAATGCCGCCGCGGAGATCAAGCGGGTCGAACGCGCCAAGCTCAACGCATTGCTGGCGATCTGCGAGACCGCCTCCTGCCGCCGCCAGGCCATCCTTGCTCATTTCGGCGAGGCGCATGCCGGCCATTGCGGCAATTGCGACACCTGCCTGAAGCCGGTCGAGACCTGGGAGGGCACGGAGGTGGCGATCAAGGCGCTGGCCGCCATCTATCGCACCGGCGAGCGTTTCGGCGCTGGCCATGTCGTCGATGTGCTCCTCGGCAACGTCAACGAAAAGACCGAACGTTTCGGCCATGCCGAAATGCCGGTCTTCGGTGCCGGCAAGGATATTCCGGCGCGCGTCTGGCAGTCGGTCTTCCGCCAGTTGCTTGCCATGGGATTGATCCGTGTCGATCATGAGGCTTACGGGGCGCTGAAGCTCGAGCCGGAGGCGCGCGCTGTCTTCAAACACGAGCGACAGGTGTTCTTCCGCAAGGATCGGCCGGCCTCGGAACGGCGTACGAAGAAGGCGGAGCGCAGCGAGCGCAAATCGGGACTATCAGGCGCAGACGGCAGTCTCTTCGAGGCGCTGCGGGCCGAGCGTATGGCGATAGCGAAATCGCTCGGCGTGCCGCCCTATGTCGTCTTTCCCGATACAACGTTGATCGCCTTCGCCACCGAGAAGCCGCGCAGCCGCAAGGAACTGCTCGCCATATCAGGTGTCGGGCAGGCGAAGCTCGAACGCTACGGCGATGCCTTCCTGGAGATCATCCTGGCGCAGGACAACGGCTAACGGACCCGCCTGATCCTTGAGATCGGGCGAGGGGGCATGGTAGTGCTGCCTCTACAGCGCCGCGCATCTTTTTCAGACGCGCAAAGGACGCTGTAGCACTTTGAATTGCTGCATAATTTTCTCCTGAAATCGATGCCGATTTCAGGAGTTATGCAGTAGGGAGGAGCGCCGATGGCCCAGAATATCTACGACCGACCGGAATTTTTCACCGGATATAGCGGCATGAGGCGATCCGTCCACGGGCTTGACGGAGCATCCGAGTGGCCGGCCGTGCGCGCGCTGCTGCCCGATCTTGCCGGCAAGCGTATCGTCGATCTCGGCTGCGGCTTCGGTTGGTTTTCACGTTTCGCCGTGAGCCAGGGTGCTGCAAGCGTGCTTGCGCTCGACATCTCGGAAAAGATGATTGCCAGAGCGAGGGCCGATACGACTGAAGCAGCGATCACCTACGAGATCGCCGATCTCGAGCATCTCAGGCTTGCTCAAGCTTCTTTCGATTTTGCCTATAGCTCGCTGGCGCTGCATTATATCGAGGATTTCGCCGGCCTGGTCGCGACGGTCCATCGCGCGCTTTTGCCGGGATCGCAATTCGTCTTCACCATCGAGCATCCGATCTTCATGGCGCCGACCAACCCGGCCTGGGCGGCCGATGCCGAGGGCGGCGCATCTGGCCGCTCGACCGCTATTCCGTCGAAGGTCCACGAACCACCGACTGGCTCGCCAAAGGTGTCGTCAAGCAGCACCGCAAGCTCGGCACGACGCTCAACACCTTGATCGCGGCCGGTTTTGCCATTCGCCATGTCGAGGAGTGGAGCCCGAACGAAGATGAGCTCCACGACAATCCAGATTGGGCGGAGGAGCTGGACCGGCCGATGTTCCTGCTGATCTCGGTCCAGCGCTGAAGAAGACAAGCAGATGGTGATATGCTAACTCGGCTGGCGCATCGGCCCGAAATTGGAATTGATTTTCGGAAAGCACGATGCGCAAATTCAAAGTGTTACGGCGTCCTTTGCACGTCTGAAAAGACGCGCGGCGCTGTAGAGAAATCTTCACGAAGGGCCGCCCCATGACCTCGCAATTTCTCTCCCATCTCCAAGCTGAAATTTCGGCGCTGAAGGATGCCGGCCTCTATAAATCCGAGCGTGTCATCAGCTCCAAGCAGGCGGGCGAGATCGCGATTTCCACCGGCGAGCGGGTGCTGAATTTCTGCGCCAACAACTATCTCGGCCTTGCCGACAACGAGGAGCTGGCAGAGGCCGGCAAGAAGGCGCTCGACCGATACGGCTATGGCATGGCCTCGGTGCGCTTCATCTGCGGTACGCAGGAGGAGCATAAGCAGCTCGAAGCGCGCATCTCCGCCTTCCTCGGCATGGAAGACACGATCCTCTATTCCTCCTGCTTCGACGCCAATGGTGGTCTCTTCGAAACGCTGCTCTCGGAGGAGGACGCGATCATCTCGGACGCGCTGAACCACGCCTCGATCATCGACGGCGTCAGGCTTTCGAAGGCCAAGCGTTTTCGCTACGCCAACAACGACATGGCGGCGCTCGAAGAGGAACTGAAAAAGGCCGAAGGCAGCCGCTTCAAACTGGTCGCCACCGACGGCGTCTTCTCGATGGACGGCATCATCGCCAATTTGGGCGGTGTCTGCGATCTCGCCGAGAAATACGGCGCGATGGTCATGGTCGATGACAGCCATGCCGTCGGTTTCGTCGGTAAGAACGGTCGCGGCTCTGCCGAACATTGCGGCGTCGAGGGCCGAATCGACATCATCACCGGCACGCTCGGCAAGGCGCTCGGCGGCGCCTCGGGCGGCTATACCTCCGCCAAGGCGGAAGTCGTCGAATGGCTGCGACAGCGCTCGCGGCCCTATCTGTTCTCGAACACCCTGGCCCCCGTCATTGCCGCTGCCTCGCTCAAGGTGTTCGACCTCATCGAAAACGGCGATGCCTTGCGCAAGCGTCTTTCCGACAATGCGGATCTGTTCCGCACAGAGATGACCAAGCTCGGCTTCACACTTGCCGGCGAAGGCCATCCGATCATCCCCGTCATGCTGGGTGACGCCAAACTCGCCCAGGATATGGCCGGCCTGATGCTGAAGAAGGGGATCTATGTGATCGGCTTCTCCTTCCCCGTCGTGCCGAAAGGCCAGGCCCGCATCCGCACACAGATGTCGGCGGCGCATTCGCGGACGGATGTGGAGCGGGCGATCGCGGCCTTTGCCGAGGCAGGGCGGGAACTGGGTGTGATTTGAGAATAGCGTTGCCATCTCCCTCTTCTCCCCAGCGGGGGGTCCCAAGGACGGGTCGAGACCCGTGGCTCGACCCAGGCAGAGATGTCCGTCAGGATAGAAGAGGGGGAGGAGCGAAGCGACGTTTCGAGCGGTAAGCGAGGAACAAAGTAAGGTTTATATGGCGTGCCGTGCCGCCCCCTCATCCGCCCTACGGGCACCTTCTCCCCGACGGGGAGAAGAGGGAGTCGCAAAGTCGGGCACCAGAACAAGGCGGGATATCGTTGATGTCGAACATGATGAAGGCGCTGGTCAAAGCGAAACCGGAAGTCGGGCTTTGGATGGAGAATGTGCCGGTGCCCGAGGTCGGGCCGAACGATGTGCTGATCCGGGTGAAGAAATCGGCGATCTGCGGCACCGACGTCCATATCTGGAACTGGGACCAGTGGGCACAGAAGACCATTCCGGTGCCGATGGTAGTCGGCCATGAATTCTCCGGCGAGATCGCCGAGATCGGCTCGGCGGTCACCCGCTATCATGTCGGCGAGCGGGTCTCCGGTGAGGGGCATATCGTCTGCGGCAAGTGCCGCAACTGCCGGGCGGGCAGGGGGCATCTCTGCCGAAATACGCTCGGTGTCGGCGTCAACCGCCCAGGCTCCTTCGGCGAATTCGTCTGCATTCCCGAAAGCAATGTCGTGCCGATCCCGGATGATATATCAGACGAGATCGCCGCGATCTTCGATCCGTTCGGCAATGCCGTGCACACCGCGCTTTCCTTTGATCTCGTCGGTGAGGACGTGCTCGTCACCGGTGCCGGGCCGATCGGCATCATGGGCGCGCTCGTCGCCAAGCGATCCGGCGCCCGCAAGGTCGTCATCACCGATATCAATCCACACCGGCTGGAGCTGGCGCGCAAGCTCGGCATCGATCACGTCGTCGACGCATCGAAGGAAAACCTCACCGACGTCATGAAGGCGATCGGCATGACGGAGGGTTTCGACGTCGGGCTCGAAATGTCAGGGGCCGCACCCGCCTTCCGCGACATGATCGACAAGATGAACAATGGCGGCAAGATCGCCATTCTCGGCATCGCGCCGGCGGGCTTCGAGATCGACTGGAACAAGGTGATCTTCAAGATGCTCAATCTCAAGGGCATCTACGGCCGCGAGATGTTCGAGACCTGGTACAAGATGATCGCTTTCGTCCAGGGCGGCCTCGATCTCGCGCCCATCATCACCCACCGGATCGGCATCGACGATTTCCGTGACGGTTTCGAGGCGATGCGGTCGGGCAATTCCGGCAAGGTTGTCATGGACTGGATGTGAGGAGGACGACATGCTCCATGAAGGAAGCTGCCATTGCGGCAATGTGGCTTTCGAGGTCGAAGGCGAATTCACCGAGGCGCTTGACTGCAACTGCTCGCTCTGCCGCCGGCGGGGCGGACTTCTGGCCTTCGTGCCGCGCGAGAAGCTGGTGCTGAAAACACCGGAGGACAATGTCTCGACCTACACTTTCAACCGGCATGTCATCCGGCATCACTTCTGCGCCAATTGCGGCATTGCACCGTTCGGCGAAGGCGTGGCCCCGGACGGCGCGGCAATGGCTTCGATCAATCTGCGCTGCATTCCCGCGGTCGATCTCGGCGCGCTGACAGTGAAGGCGTATGACGGCGCGGCGCGTTAGCCACTATTTCTCAGGCCAGCGCATCGGCCCGAGAATCGGAATCACTTTCGGAAAGGACGATGCGAGGATTGAAAGAGTTAGAGCGTCCTTTGTGCGTCCGAAAGGACGCACGGCGCTCTAAAGGTGCATATACCGTCTGCACAACTGCAAAGATGATGGAAACAACTGGGTACGGCCGGCAAAATATTTGCTGCCCTTGTCTTTTGTTCGCCGCATCTTAAATAAGGGTTCGCAATCGCTGCCGCGGTTCAAAGCCTGTGGATAAGGCTTTTTCCGTATTTTTGTGGGCTTTTTTTCTGGAAAAGCTTGACGAGAACAAAAAATGTGGGAATCACCGTTCGACTTGTTGAATGGTGAACTGGGTCAAGGCGGATCGCGCAACCATGGCCGGAAATCCAAGAGCAAGAAAGCTTTGCTGTCCGGTGCCGGTAATCGTGGTTAATCAGGCTTTAAATGTCATCCCGTTAGGTGGGCAAAGGTGATTCGAGGGCGGCGCGTGCGGCGCGTCAGGCCCTGAGACAGCCCGTTCACCGTAGCGAGATTGGATAGCGTCAGGAAGGCGACGATATAAATGGCAACCAAGGTCAAAGAGAACGAAGACGCGGAAGTCGAACGCGACGGCGCAAGCGACGGCCCTCTTCTCGATCTTTCCGACGACGCGGTCAAGAAGATGATCAAGGCCGCCAAGAAGCGCGGCTATGTGACCATGGACGAGCTTAACGCGGTCCTGCCGTCCGAAGAAGTGACGTCCGAGCAGATCGAAGACACGATGTCGATGCTGTCCGACATGGGCATCAACGTCATTGAAGACGAGGAAGCCGAGGAAGCCGGTGCTTCCGGCGGCAGCGATGACGACGACGCCGGCGGCGACGAGGAGAGCGAAGGCGGCGAACTCGCGCCTTCGAGCGGCACGGCGCTGGCGACCGCCAAGAAAAAAGAACCGACCGACCGTACCGACGATCCGGTTCGCATGTACCTGCGCGAGATGGGCTCGGTAGAGCTTCTTTCCCGCGAGGGCGAAATCGCGATCGCCAAGCGCATCGAGGCCGGCCGCGAGACGATGATCGCGGGTCTCTGCGAGAGCCCGCTGACCTTCCAGGCGCTGATCATTTGGCGTGACGAACTCAACGAAGGCACGACGCTGCTGCGCGAGATCATCGATCTCGAAACGACCTATTCCGGCCCTGAAGCCAAGGCTGCGCCGCAGTTCCAGAGCCCGGAGAAGATCGAAGCCGATCGCAAGCTCGCAGAAGAGAAGGAAAAGACCCGTCGCGCCCGCTCCGGCGACGACGACATCACCGATGTCGGCGGCGAAGGCCTGCCTCCCGAGGAGGAGGAAGAGGACGAGGACGAATCCAACCTTTCGCTGGCGGCGATGGAAGCCGAGCTTCGCCCGCAGGTGATGGAGACGCTCGATACGATCGCCGAGACCTATAAGAAGCTGCGCAAGTTGCAGGACCAGCAGGTCGAGCAGCGCCTGTCGGCTTCCGGCACGCTGTCCACTGCCCAGGAGCGCCGTTACAAGGAACTCAAAGATGAGCTCATCAAGGCCGTCAAATCTCTGTCCTTGAACCAGAACCGCATCGACGCCCTCGTCGAGCAGCTCTACGACATCAACAAGCGTCTCGTTTCCAACGAGGGCCGCTTGCTGCGTCTGGCCGAATCCTACGGCGTCAAGCGCGACTCCTTCCTGGAGCAGTACCAGGGCGCCGAACTCGATCCGAACTGGATGAAGTCCATCGGCAATCTGGCCGCCCGCGGCTGGAAGGAATTCGCCAGGGGCGAAAACACGACGATCCGCGACATTCGCCAGGAAATCCAGAATCTGGCGACCGAGACTGGTATCTCGATCTCGGAATTCCGCCGCATCGTCCATATGGTGCAGAAGGGCGAGCGCGAAGCGCGTATCGCCAAGAAGGAAATGGTCGAAGCGAACCTTCGCCTGGTCATCTCCATCGCCAAGAAGTACACGAACCGCGGCCTGCAGTTCCTCGACCTCATTCAGGAAGGCAATATCGGCCTGATGAAAGCGGTCGACAAGTTCGAATACCGCCGCGGTTACAAGTTCTCGACCTATGCGACATGGTGGATCCGCCAGGCGATCACCCGTTCGATCGCCGACCAGGCCCGCACGATCCGCATTCCGGTGCACATGATCGAGACGATCAACAAGATCGTCCGCACGTCGCGCCAGATGCTGCACGAGATCGGCCGCGAGCCGACGCCGGAAGAACTGGCCGAAAAGCTCGCCATGCCGCTCGAAAAGGTCCGCAAGGTTCTGAAGATCGCCAAGGAGCCGATCTCGCTCGAAACCCCGGTGGGCGACGAAGAGGATTCGCATCTCGGCGATTTCATCGAGGACAAGAACGCGTTGCTGCCGATCGACGCCGCCATTCAGGCGAACCTGCGCGAGACGACGACCCGCGTTCTCGCCTCGCTGACGCCGCGCGAAGAACGTGTTCTGCGCATGCGCTTCGGCATCGGCATGAACACCGACCACACGCTCGAAGAAGTCGGCCAGCAGTTCTCGGTCACCCGCGAACGTATCCGCCAGATCGAGGCGAAGGCGCTGCGCAAGCTGAAGCATCCGAGCCGCTCCAGAAAGCTGCGCTCGTTCCTCGACAGCTGAGGGACGACAAGATCTCTACGATTGCGAAAGCCGGGCTTCATGTCCGGCTTTTTCTTTCGATCTTTGCGCCACTGCCGCACACTTTTGGGCGACATGCCTAATACCAATGATCCCGGCGGCTTTCTTGTCGCTTGGTGGTGACAAGATTATAGTCCGGCCACGGGGGAAGAAATCGATCGCGATGCGCGAGCGAGGACCGACGCATGCCCGTGTCGGGCGAATCCTCCGCTGGGAGGTGCGAAATGACCACTTACATTGTGCTGATCAACTGGACGGACCAAGGTGTGCGCAACGTTCGCGACTCGTCAAAACGGCTGGATGCGGCGAAGAAACTGCTCGGCGACATGGGCGGCTCCTTCAACCAGTTCTTTCTGACGATGGGCGGCCACGACATGGTGGCTGTCTGCGAAGCGCCTGACGATGCCGTCATGGCGCGGTTTGGCCTCTCGCTGGCGATGGGCGGCAATGTCCGCACCCAGACACTGAAGGCATTCCCGGAAGCCGCCTATCGGGAGATCATCGGCTCGCTCGGGTAGCCGGAAACGGAGATCGTCGATCTTGAAGGTTGCGGAGCGTTAGCTGCGCTGGCAGTGTCGCGGCGTGCTTCAATTTCCGCGGCAGGCTCCGGCCCGAGTTTTCGGCAAGCTCATGATGAAAGCGCTCCTCAGTTTCATGATCGTCATCGATCGTCCGACAGCCGCTTCCTGACCGATGGAGCTGGCGGCGGGCAAGTGGGATCAGGGGATCCGGCGGGGCGCTGCGGCGTCGTTCGCGTTGCATGCCGTCGCGATCCTGCTCCTTCTGCTGCTGTTGCCGAAGGCCGAGCCGCCGCTGCCATTGCCGGATGACGGTCTCTCGGTGGAGATCGTTCCTCAGGCCGTGGAATCGCTGAAAGTGCCTGAGACCGTCAGAGCGCCTTCGCCGCAACAGGCAAATCCTGAGGCCGCAAAGCCTGAAGCCGAGCCGGCGGCGCCGGTTGCAAATAATCCGCCTGCTGCGGCAATGCCTTCTGTGGTACCAATCGCTCCGCCGACGCCAAAGCCGACGGAATTCGTCGAGGCAAGACAGCTGTTTTCCGACAAGGTCCTTGCCGATCCGCGCAGCCGGCGCGCCCGCGAGGCACTGCGTGGCCTTGCCGGCAGCGAGCGCAATCTGCAGCTCTGTGATCTGGAGGCGATGGAGCAGGTGCGCCGGGCGCAGCCAGCCATGGCACCGGATGCGCTTGCGCCCTATGCGATGACGGCGAAGAAAGTCAGCGGCAACAGCGTCGAGGTGAAGGGTGGCGCCTTCCGCAGCAAACGGAAGTGGTACAACATCCAGTTCAAATGCGAGCTCGATGCCGGCTCCGGCAAGATTGCGTCCTTCGCCTTTCTCGTCGGCGATGCCATTCCGCAAGGTGAATGGCGGGAGCACAATCTGGTGGCCGACGACGGAGCCGCCGAACAATAACACTACAGCGCCGCGCGTCTTTTCAGACGCGCAAAGGACGCTGTAGCACTTTAAATGGCTGTTGCGATCACGCGGTTTTTTTCTTTTGTGGCTTGATGCTGCCGGCTTTAGAGGCCACATCGCTGCTGTGACAGAAGAAGACGTGGAACCGGCGGAAACGCAGCACGAAACGGGAAAGCAGCGGCCTGAAATCCGCTGGGGCGTCGTTGCGTCCGTTGTTGCGCATATTCCTATCATTGCTCTTCTCATTTTCGGGCTGCCGAAGATCGAACTGAAACCTGTTGAAGACGAGAGTGTGAAGGTGGAGCTCGTTCCGCCGCCGGAGGAGAAGAAGCCGGAGCCCAAGCCCGAGGAAAAGCCACCGGAGCCGAATCCGCCGGAAGAGGCCAAGAAGGAACCGCCACCGCCTCCGCCGCCTCCGCCACCACGTCCCGCTGAAAGTAAGCCGCCAGAGCAAGGCAAGCCCGCTGCTCCTATGGCTAGTTTGAATCCTGTCTTCGAGTTTGGCGATAGGGACAGCGGGCCAAAAAAATCGGCGGCTGGGAATTCCTCCCAGGGTGAGGTAAAACCCGCGACCACTGCGCCGCAGCATAGCCCAGAGCCGCAACAGGTGCCTGCAGAAGCTTCTGCAGAGAAGCCACAGGTTGAGACGCCTCCGGCAAGGCCGGTTCCCGATGACGTACAACTTCCCGAGGTTGCGACAGCCGACGTTTCTCCCGAGCGCAATGCGCCTCTTGCTGAAGCTGCCGGTGAAGCCAAGACTGATATCGAGGTAGTCAAGCCGCGCGAGCAGAATCCGTCTCAACCGCCCAAGGTGGACGCGGCAAAGGACGATCTGCCTAAAGCCAAGACCTTGTTTTCGCAGGCTGCCAACGACGATCCCGTTGCGAGAATTGCGATGAACGGCATGCCGCGTAGCAAGCGTGTCGCGCAGCTTTGCGCCAACGAGCTCCGGCAACAGCTGGTCCACGCTTCGCCGAGGTTTCAGCCCATCATTGTACCTACCCAAGGATTATCTAGCGGTACCGTTCTCGATCTCAGGGCCGCCTTCCGCACAGCTGAAAGCTGGTATGATGTACGCTTCCGTTGCGAGGTGGATCAGGATGCTATGAAAGTTGTCTCCTTTGCTTTTGATGTCAACGGAGCTATTCCGCGTAGCCAATGGAAAAGTCGCGGGCTTCCCGAAAACTGAATTTGGAAGCCTCGATGGCAACAAGCTACGCGCAAGGAACCGCATCTAGCCTTTCTTCATGGCCGTGATGATCCGGTGAAGAAGAGGCAATGATATGTCGAATGAGATCGAGCGTTTCTTTGAGCGTCAGGACGAAGCCGTGAGTGCGCTGTTCCTGGAAAACAAGGGCGACGAGTTGACCGATATTCTGGTGGCTGCTCTGGAAGAGGCTTTCGAAATTCTTCTCGAAGCCGCCCCCGCCGAAACCGTTCATTGAGGTTCCCGACGGCTGTTCAGTCTGCCCATGTGCTGACCGATCGCGACGCTTGCGGTCTTCCGTCCGGTCGGGATAATGCGCCAGCATCGATGGCCTAAATATCATATCGATTTTTCAAGAGGATCAACCGTTGTCAGCGGGCGCACTTGATGCCCGCCTAGCCAGTTACCGGTTCGAGCGCGATGCACTCGGCCGTTCCGCCGCGAGTGTCTTCCGGCTGGAAGCTCTTGGATTGCCGACGCTTTATCTGAAAGTTGAAGAGACGGGTGCTTTCGGCGAGCTCGCCGACGAGGCAGCCAGGCTTCGCTGGCTCAAGACTTCCGGTCTGTCCTGTCCCGATATCATTGCAGAGGACAGCGACGGTGTGCACAATCGGCTGCTGATCAGCGCGCTCCCCGGGAGTGACCTTGCCAGTGCATCGGCGCTGACGCCGATCGCGCGGGTCGGGCTGCTGGCTGCGGCGCTTCTTGACCTGCATCGCCTGCCGATCGCATCCTGCCCCTTCGATCATCGGCTGGAGAGACGTATCGCCGGGGCAAAAGCGCGGATGCAGGCCGGCATCGTCGACGAGACCGATTTCGATGAGACGCGGCTTGGAAAGAGTGCCGAGGCTCTGTTTACCGAACTCGAAAGCAGGAGGCCGGGCGGCGAGGATCTTGTTGTCACCCATGGCGACGCCTGCCTGCCGAATTTCATCGCGTCCGAAGAGGGATTTTCGGGCTATATCGATTGCAGCCGCCTCGGTGTCGCCGACCGCTATCAGGATATCGCGCTCGCCTGCCGCAGCATCGCCTATAATTTCGGCGAGGCGCTGGTGCAGCCCTTCCTTGATTGTTATGGCATGCCGGCCACCGATCCGGCTCGGCTCGAGTACTATCAGCTGCTCGACGAGTTCTTCTAGGCCTCCAGGCTGCAACGATTGCGTCATGCCCATGCGGCTGGCAGAGTGCCCGGCGAGACCTGCGGGCAGACAATGGCGAAAAACCAGTTCAGGATGTTGCGCTCGGCGCTGGCTGGCGTCGAAGCGGTGGAAGCGGAAACGCCTCACAGCTTCGACCGGCACACGCATGAGCAATTCGGCATCGGCCTGATTTCCGCCGGTGCGCAGTCGTCGCTCAGCGGCCGCGGCATGGTGGAGGCAGAGGCCGGCGACATCATCACGGTCAATCCGAACGAGGTGCATGATGGTGCGCCGATCGGTGAGGGGCGGTCGTGGCGCATCCTCTATTTCGACCCCGCCATCGTCACCGGTCTGTCGCAAGAGATCAGCGAAGGCGGGGCAGGGCGATCGGAAATCCCACATCCGGTCATCCGCAATGCGGCGATCGCCGCCGGTTTCGAAACGCTGTTTCGCGCAGTGACCGGCGGCGGGGCGGCGGATGGGCTGCTCTGCGAGGAACTGCTTCTGCAACTCGTCGCCGATGTCATGCGCGAGCGCTTTGGTACCGAAGAGCGGCCATTGGTGCCGGCGTCGATCCGTGCGGCCCGAAATCTGATCGATGACGATCCGATTGCCGCCGTCTCGCTCGCCGACCTCTCCAGGGAAAGCGGGCTGAGCCGCTTCCAGGTGTTGCGCGGTTTTGCCAAGGCGACCGGCCTGACGCCGCATGCCTATCTCGTCCAGGCCCGCATCCATATCGCCCGACGGCTGATCGCTCAGGGCACGCCGCTTGCGGAAGCGGCTTTTGCCAGCGGGTTTGCCGACCAGAGCCACATGACGCGCGTCTTCGTGCGCAAATACGGTCTGTCGCCGCGCCTCTATGCCGGCGGCTTTCTCTGAGCCTCAGGCTAAGCCTGCAATTTCGTTCAAGACCCGGACAGGCTCCTGCTGTTTTCTCGGCGCTCCAACAGGAGACGCTGAATGTCAAGGCAGGTTCAAGGTTATGTCTCTCTGGCGCTGGCCATGCTGACTGTGGGAAGCACGGTGATCGCCAGCAAACTCATCGCATCCGGTCTGCCGCCGTTCAGCGCCACCGCATTGCGCTTCGCCATCGCTTTTCCCGTCTTTCTTCTGCTGATGCGGGCGACTGGCGCGCGGCTGCCGAAACTCTCCAGGGAAGACCGCCTCATCCTTGTCATTCAGGCCGGGGCCGGCAGTGTCGGTTATACGACGCTGCTGATTTCCGGCCTCAGCCTGACCTCGGCGGCCAATGCCGGCGTCATCATCGGCACGCTGCCTGTGGTGTCGGCCGCAATCTCCATCCTGCTGCTTGGCGAACGGCCGCAGCGTGCCCTGCTTCTGGCGGTGGCGCTTGCGACGGCAGGCGTGCTGTCGATCGCCCTCACGCCTGATGCTGCCGGAGGATCGCTCTCCGGCAATGCATTGATCTTCCTGGCGGTCGTCTGCGAGGGGCTGTTCATCCTGTTGAACAAAAAGCTGAAGACCGAGATTGCGCCGCTTGCACAGTCGGCACTGATGACCGGCATCGGCTTCATCGTTGCCGCCATCCCGGCCATTTTCGAAGCGCCTCTCGCACATGGTATGTCCGCAGGCGCGGTCGCCGCCGTCGTCTATTATGCGGTGGTGCCGACCGTTGGTGGATTTCTGCTGTGGTATGCGGGGGCAGAAAGGGTGAGCGGCACGGAAGCCGCGCTCTTCACCGCGGTTGCGCCAGTTTCCGCCGTCATGCTTGCCTTCATCATCCTTGGCGAACCGGTCGGGCTCCACCAGATCGCCGGCATCGCCTGCGTGCTTGCGGCCGTGCTCGGTCTTGCTTTTGCCGGGAGCCGCACCGTCAAACTTGCCAGCGGGAGATAGATCATGCAGTTCAGCCATTCCGATGCCATATGGCAGGCCTTTCCGGAGCTTCGCGCCGGCGCACTGCATGCGGGAGGGATCCATGCGGATGCCGATGTCGAGGCGGCGATCGCAGACTTCAACGCGATCGCCGAGGCCCGGCTGACGCAAGCGCAGGAAGGCGAATTCCCTGAAATCCAGGCCTGGCGGCGCGGCTTTTCCCGCATGGGGCTGAAGCCGACGCAATATCGCTGCGCTTCCGAGGCGCTGCTGCGCCGCTTCCGCCAGGAACATGCGCTGCCGCGCCTGCATCCGCTCATCGATCTCTGCAATGCGATTTCGCTTGCCTTCGCCATTCCGGTCGCCGTCTTCGACGCTGAAAAGATCGTAGACGATCTCCAGGTTCGTCGGGCTAGGGGTGACGAGACCTATCTGACCTTTGGCGGCGAAATCGAACATCCCGAGCCGGACGAAGTGATCTTTGCAGATGGCGGGGAGAACGCGCATGCGCGGCGCTGGACGAACCGGCAGAGCGGGCTTTCGGCGGTGCGGGAGACGACGCGTTCGGTGCTGATCGTTGCCGAGGCGCTGCACGCCTCCGCCGGCGACGACATCGCCAGGCTGGTCGAAACAGTTGCGGATGCGCTTGCACGGCACTGGCCGGCGGCGGCGAAAACGGCGATGTTAAGTCCGGTATCGCCGCATTTCGAGTTCTAAGGGCGCAGCGTTTCAGGGAAAGCAACGTTCGGGGCCTTGGGCCGGCAGCATGCCCGCCCTATCTCTATGCGATCGATAGCTTCTGGAGACGAACCCGATGTCAGACAAGACGATCAAGATCCCGGGGCCGGATCATCCGATCACCGTCGAGTACAATCCCTCCCGCGTCGTCGTCACGCTTGGCGGCAAGACGATTGCCGATACCCGCGATGCGCTGACACTGTGCGAGGCTTCCTATCCGCCGGTGCAGTATATTCCACGCAGGGATGTGGACATGTCGCTGCTTCAACGCACCGACCACACCAGCCATTGCCCCTATAAGGGCGACGCCTCCTATTACAGTATCATTCCGGGCGGCGAGCGTTCGAAGAATGCCGTCTGGACCTACGAGGCGCCGAATGCCGCGGTCAGCAGCATCAAGGACCATCTCGCCTTCTATCCCGACCGCGTCGACAGTATCGAGGAGATGGCCTCTCCGGAAGCCGGTGCCTTCTGACGGCATTGAACCCGTTCCGGCGGAACATGTTTGCCGCCGGACCGTTAGGGTCATCTAGCGGGGGATATGTCGTGCCGAAATTCTACTTTCAGCTTTTTGATCGGGATGGTGCCGGGGCGACCGAGACGGGGTATGATTTCGACTCTATCGAGGCTGCGAAAACGGAGGCGCGGCGTGTTCTCGCGGAGATGGCTGCCGAAGGCCTGCCGACTGCACCTTTGAATATGATGTCGGTGGAACTCTTCGATGAAAACCGTAGGCCGCTTGCAGAAATCCGGCTGATTCTCGAAGAGATTGCGAAATAGGCCTGCCGGCCTTTGAATGCCTGTCGACCAAGCCAAAGCAATCAAAACACTATGTCAAATTTAATTGCCGGCTATGAAGGCGGGTCTTAGCGTCGCGTCAATCGAGCGAGTCGGATTGATGCGTGGGAGTGACCGCGGCAGCCCTTAAACGGCCGCCGCTATCGTAAGACGTCGAGCCATTCATTGTTGAAGACGAGACTGGCAACCGTGACCGGATCGCCGCTCTCGTCGCGAACGGTGATGGCGATCGTCATGCGATCACCCGCGGGCAGTTCGTCGCGGGCCACATCCAGCAGGATGCGGGTCAGCTCTTTCGGAATGTCTTCACGAGATTTGAGCTCGGTGCCGTGCTCGTCGCGCGTGGGACCTTCCCCGTTGTGTAGATCGAAATAGTAGCGAGCCATGTTTTTTCCTGCGCGTCAGAGGAGAAATCACAGATGAAGACAATTGTTCCAGGGGCTAGGCATTGATTCTTATAGAAAATACAGGTCGCATCGAAATGGTCCGGAGCACTTGCAATATCGGCGGACTGGGCTGTGATTGAATCCCTGCTGCTCAACCTTGGAAGCCGCGATGTTTTGTCGGCCGAAGAGGAAAGCCATCTCAGAGCGATCATCGTCAAAGACAGGTATTTTGCTGCTGGGGAGGATCTCGTCTCCGAAGGGAGCAGGCCGGGCTACAGCACGCTGCTGCTCGATGGTTTTGCGGCGCGCTACAAGGTGATGGCCGATGGCAGTCGCCAGATCACCGCACTGCATGTCGCCGGCGATTTCGTCGATCTGCACGCTTTCCCGATCAAGAAGATGGATCACGGCATCGTTGCACTGTCGTCCTGTCATGTCGCCTTCGCCGACCACGCCGATCTAAGGGCGATCACCGAGCGCATGCCGCACCTGACCCGGCTGCTCTGGCTCGATACGCTGGTCGATGGCGCCATTCACCGCGAGTGGATTGTTGCCATGGGCCGGCGCTCCAAGCGCGCCCATATCGCTCACCTCGTCTGCGAATTGTTCGTGCGGCTGCAGGTGGTGAAGCGGACGCGGGGCGCAAGCTTCCAGTTTCCGTTGACACAGATCGAGATGGCCGACGTGCTCGGCGTTTCCGTCGTCCACCTCAACAAGACGCTGCAGGCGCTGAGGCGCGAGGGCGTATTCACCTGGGAGAACCGGACGATCACCATCGTCGACTGGGAACGCCTGCAGGAAATCGCCGAATTCGATCCCGGCTATCTCAGCATCTCCAGAGAACCGCGCTAGGGCGTCATGGTTCTTGCATCTAAACGGGGTTTGCAACATGTTGCCGGTCGATAGTCGTCGACCGGGATCATCCACATCATGAATAACCTTCCAGCGGTCGATCTCAACCTCCTCGTCGCCTTCGACGCGATCATGGCAGAGCGCAGCGTCACCCGGGCCGGCGCCCGCATCGGCCGTACCCAGCCGGCGATGAGTGCTGCACTTGCCAGGTTGCGCCAGCTTTTTCAGGATGAGCTCTTCGTGCGCAGCCCGAGTGGGCTGGAGCCGACACCGCGCGCGCTCGATCTTGCCGAGCCGATCGGAAAATCTCTGCGGCATGCGCAGGAGGCGCTGGCTTTCAGCGGTGTCTTCGACCCGCGGTCGTCATCGGCTTCGTTCCGGCTCGGTCTCTCCGAACACCCAGCCTTCGTGCTTCTGCCGAAGCTGCTGGCCGCGATCAGGCAGGCCGCGCCGAATATCAGCATCGATGTCAAGGGTTTCATCGCCCGTGAAAAGGCGGTGGAAATGCTCGATGCCGGCGAGGTCGATGCGGCGGTCGGCGTGCCGGTTTCCACGTCGCCACGCATCCTTTCCCGGCCGCTTTTCGAGGAGAGCTTCGTTTCGATCGTCCGCGCCGATCATCCGGCGGCGGCAAGGGGTCTCGATCTCGATACTTTCGTCGCGCTCGACCACCTGCTCGTATCGCCGGAAGGCGATCGTTATGGCCATGTCGACCGTAAGCTTTCGGAACTCGGTCTGCGCCGCAGGCTCGGCCTGACGCTGCCGCAGATGTATGCGGCGCCGGCGATCGTCGCCGAGACCGATCTCGTCGCCACGCTGATGCGCGGCATTGTCGACGTTTCGGATAGCCGCGCCCGGCTGTCGATCCATAAGCCGCCGATCGAGCTGCTACCGGTCTCCTTTGCGCTGTCATGGCATCGCCGCAACGATTCCCATGTCGGGCAGCAGTGGTTCCGCGAACTGATCGGGTCAGTTGCGGCGAAAAAGCAGGATCGGCTCGGGGAATCGAACTGATCCTGCTTCTGAAGTCGCCAGCTCGTCTTACACCATCAGCAGCGTCTTGCCGCGGGCGCCGCCCCTAGAAAGGGACCGCAAGGCCTCGGACGTGTCCGCAAGGGCGAATTCTTGGCCGATAACGCTTTGGAGACGGCCATCTGTGGCAAGTGCCGCCACTGCAGCCAGGCGGCCGGCATCGCTCTGGTGAAAGAGGAATTGCGCATCGATGCCGCGCGCCTTCGGCCCTTCGGTGTCGAACGGTGCGGAAAGGCCGATGAGCTTGCCGCCGCGGCGGATGATGCCGAGTGATCGCTCCAGCGTTTCGCCGCCAATCGTGTCGATCACCAGGTCGAGGCCCGTCGCGAAGGCGGTAAAATCCTGGTTGCGATAGTCGATCACCCCGTCAGCGCCGAGCGAGCGGACGAGGTCGAGATTGGCCGCGGAGGCTGTCGCCGTCACATGCGCGCCGGCACGCTTTGCGAGCTGAACCGCGAAGCTGCCGACGCCGCCGGCGCCGGCATGGATGAGCACCGATTGGCCGGGCTGGACGGCTCCGGCCTCGAACAGC
>NZ_JALBGX010000089.1:0-26864 GCF_023006465.1 Rhizobium sp. PRIMUS64
TGATGCGCGGCGGACGGTCGGTGCCGGCAAGCGCGCCGAGCCGCGGGACGGCGGCCAGCAATTGCTGCGTATAGGCCTCCTTCGGCCGCTGGAAGACAGCGAGCGCCGTTCCCTGCTCGACGATCCTGCCATTCTGCATGATGACGACGCGATCGGCCATTTCGGCGACGACGCCCATGTCGTGGGTGATCAGGATGATCGAGGCGCCGAATTCGCGCTTCAACTCGCGCATCAGCCGGAGGATCTGCGCCTGCACGGTGACGTCGAGTGCCGTCGTCGGCTCATCGGCGATCAGCACCTTCGGCCGGCAGGAGAGCGCCATCGCGATCATCACCCGCTGGCGCATGCCGCCGGAAAGCTCGTGCGGATATTGCTTCAGTCGCCGGGCCGGCTCGGTGATCTGCACGGCGTCGAGCATCTTCAGCGCCACCGCCTCGGCATTCTCGCTGCCCTGGTGCGCGCGGATGGCCTCGGTCAGCTGGTTGCCGACCGACATGACCGGGTTGAGCGAGGTCATCGGCTCCTGGAACACCATGGCGATATCGCCGCCGCGCACGCTGCGCATTGCCCGGTCGGAAAGCGTGAGCAGGTCGCGCTCGCCAAGCAGCACGCTGCCGGAGGCGACCCGCAGCGAGGCCTTCGGCAACAGCCCCATGATCGACAGCGAGGTGACCGACTTGCCGGAGCCGGATTCGCCGGCGATGCAGAGCGTTTCGCCGCTTGCAAGCTCGAAGCTGACATCCTGGAGCACCGGCTTGCGGCCTTCGGGTGTGCGGGCATCGACGCTCAGATTGCGAAGGCTGAGCACCGGTGCTGCGGCGGGCATGGCTTCGTTCACGCGAACACGATCCTCGGGAAGTAGAAGGAAACCACCCAGTTCGGCTGGTCGACGATCTCGCTGATCCGGAGATCGCCGCAGACCGAGCAGAGCAGATAGGCATCGATGGCGCTCATGCCGTGTTCGGCGCCGAGAAGATCGATCATGCGCATGACGCTTTCGCGCGCCCCGGTCATCAGATCAGGGCCGATGCCTGTCGTGACTTCGTAGCCGGCGCCGTCGAGATGGCGGGTCACCGGTTCGGTTGTGGTGAAGCGCGGCGTCTGCAGCTTGGCATCCTTGACGAGCTCGATCGTCGCTTCGACGTTCATCTGGCTTTCGATCGCCGTGCCGCAGACTTCGCCATCGCCCTGGGCGGCATGGGTATCGCCGATCGAAAACAGCGCGCCGTCGACCTCGACGGGCAGATAGAGCGTCACGCCGGCCGTCAGGTCGCGGATGTCCATGTTGCCGCCGACGCGACGTGGGGGAACGACGGAATGGGTGCCGGGCTCGGCGGGTGCGACGCCGATCGTGCCGGCAAAGGGCTTCAGCGGCACGCGGCCGCCCGGGCCGTAAAGGGCAGGCACCATGCTGTTGGCGTCATAGGACCAGACATGCAGCGCCGGATCCGTGAACTGGTCGGCAAGCAGGCCGAAGCCTGGGATATTGGCCGTCCAGCCGACGCCCGACGGAATGAATTTCCGCAGCGTCACCTTCAGTGCGTCGCCGGGCTCGGCGCCTTCGATATAGACCGGGCCGGAGACGGGATTGATCTTGCCGAAATCGAGTGCGTTCAGCGTTTCCAGGCTCGCGTCGCTTCCGAGCTGGCCACCCGATGAATCCATGCATTCGAAGTGGATCGTCTCGCCGGGCTTGGCGACGACGGCGGGGGCGAAATCCTTGTTCCAGCCGAAATTATGCTGGGCGCGGTGAATGGTGTGGGTGCAGGCGATGCACATGTCATGTCTCCCTGAAATTATGGCCTTCCCGGCTAGCGCCGGGAAGGCTTGATCCTTGGGTCTATTGCTTGACGTAGATCGCATCGTAATTGATGACGCGGGTCGGATCGATGTAGATGTTGTCAGCGCCGCCCATGCGCAGCGACTTGGCGACGACGCGGCGTTCGTTGATGACAGGGATCCACGGCGCATCGGCCATGATGTCGGTAAAGATCTTGCCCCAGGCGGCGGTGCGCTCGGTCGCCTTTGCCGGATCGGACATGGAGTCGGCGGCAACGGCGCGCTTGTCGAGATCGGCATTGCAGTACCATGACCAGTTCCAGCCGCCCGGAACCGCGCCGGCGCAGCCGAGGATCGGGCCGTAGAAGTTGGACGGATCCGGGAAGTCGGCGATCCAGGCCATGCCGCCCGACCAGATCATCGGCGCTTCGCCTTCGGTGCCGCCGGCCGAGATGACGTTGGCCTGGGCCAGCGCCCGGACTTCGGCCTTGACGCCAACGGCGGCCAGATCCTGCTGGATCGCCTGGGCGATACGCGGCTGCGGATCGGTGTTGGTGGAGTAGAGCACGGTCTCGAAGCCATCGGGATAGCCGGCTTCGGCCAGCAGCGCCTTGGCTTTCGCCACGTCATAGGCATAGCCGGTGAAGGACTTGTCGTAGCCCGGCATCAGCGGCGGCAGCGGCTGGTTGGCAGGCGTTGCGCGACCGTTGAGGATGCGGGTGATGCGGTCCTTGTTGATCGCCATGTTCAGCGCCTGGCGAACCTTGACGTTGTCGAAGGGCTTCACCTTGGTATTCAGCGTGATGTAGCCGGTGTGCAGCTGTTCGCCGTCGACGATCATCTGCGCGCCGTCGGCCGAATTCTTGATTTCGAGGAACTTGGCCGGCGGAATGCCATCGCCGGCAATATCAACCTCGCCCTTCTGCAGGCGCAAGAGCGCCACCAGCGGCTCCTGGCCGACTTCGACCTTGAAGCTGTCGATATAGGGAACGCCCTTGACGAAATAATCCTTGTTGCGTTCGAAAACGAGCTGCTGGCCGATCGTCCAATCCTTCAGGATGAAGGTGCCGGAGCCGACCGGCTTCTTGCCGAAGTCGCCGGCGGCCGCCTCGACGGCTTCCTTCGGCACGACCGAGGCGAAGTTGATCGCAAGCACGTGCAGGAAGGTGGCGTCGGGGCGCGAGAGGTTGAAGATGACGGTGCTATCATCCGGCGTCTCGATGCCGGAGAGCGTCGTCGTCTTGCCGCCGGTTTCTTCCTCGAAGCCCTTGATGGCGCCGAAGAAGCCGGCGCCGGGGCCTTGCGTCTTCGGGTCGACGGCGCGTTCGATCGAATATTTCACGTCGGAGGCGACGACCTCGCGGCCGTTCGAGAACTTCACGCCCTTGTGCAGCTTGAAGGTATAGGTCAAGCCATCGGGCGAAACGGTGAAGCTTTCGGCAAGCGAGGGAACCGGGTTCGGCGTGCCGGGCGCATAATCCATCAGGCGGGAATAGAGGCTCTTGATCATCGACCAGTTGACCCAGTCGTAGCCGATCGCCGGGTCGAGCGTGGTGATGTCGTCCTTGTAGGTGACGACGATATCGCCGCCCTGCTTGGGCGTTTCCTCGGCCATGACGGACAATGGGGCGAGCGCCACCATCGTTGCCATGGTCGTCTGTTGCAGCCAGCGTTTGAACATCTTGGTTCCCCTTCTTTGGTTGCTGTCAGCGTGTGCGGATGCGCGGATCGATGACCGGCGCGACGAGGTCGGCAAGCAGATTGCCGATGATGATGGCGAGCGCCGACGTCAGCGTGACGCCCATGATGATCGGGATGTCGACCTGCTGGATCGCCTGCCAGGCGAGCTGGCCGATGCCGGGCCAGCCGTAGACCGCTTCGACCACGACCACGCCGCCCATGAACTGGCCGATATCGATGCCGATCATGGCGATGATGGGCAGCACCGCGTTGGGCAGTGCATGGCGCAGGATGACGCGCTTCGAGGAAAGGCCCTTGGCGCGCGCCGTGCGGACATAATCCTGGTTCAGCACGTCGATCATCGACGAGCGCACCATGCGGGCGTACCAGCCGGCGCCGCAGATGCCGAGTGTGACGGCCGGCAGGACGAGGTGCGAGAAGCTGCCGTAGCCGCTCATCGGAAACCAGCCGAGCGTTGCCGCTAAGAGGTAGAGCAGCAGCAGGGCGACGAGAAACTGCGGCGCCGAGGTACCGACAAAGGAGGCCATCATCACCAGCCGGTCGACGAAGCCGCCGCGGCGCACCGCGGCGATGGTGCCGAGCGTCAGGCCGAGCACCACCTCGACGACGATGCCGGCAAGCATCAGTGTCAGCGTCGCCGGCAGGCGGGCGGCAATCAGCGTCCAGACATCGGTCTTCTGCGCATAGGAGCGGCCGAGATTGCCGTGCAGCAGATTGCCGAGATAGGTGCCGAACTGGACCAGCAGCGGCTGGTCGAGGCCGAGCTCATGGCGGATGTTGGCGACCGTCTGGGCCGTAGCGCTGCGGCCGGCGATCATGCGAGCCGGGTCGGCCGGAAGAGCGTAGAGCAGCACGAAGGTGATTGCCGCGACGCCGAGCAGAATGAGAGCCGCTTGCAGCAGCCGGCGGAGCATCAGGAGACCCATCAGCCCCTCCCGCGCTGGGTCGGGTCGAGAATGTCGCGCAGCGCGTCGCCCACCAGATTGAAGGAAAGCGCCGTCAGAAGGATGATCGCGCCGGGAATGAAGACCAGCCAGGGGGCGGCCTGGAAATAGCTTTGGCTCTCGAAGATGATGTTGCCCCAGGAGGGCTGCGGCGGCTGGACGCCGACGCCGAGGAAGGAAAGTGTCGCTTCGAGCAGCACGGTGGTGGCGATGCCGAGCGTTCCCCAGACGATTGCCGTCGGCACGAGATGCGGCAGGATATGCATGAAGAGCACACGCATGTGGCCGGCGCCGAGCGAGCGTTCGGCCATGATGAAGTCGCGCTCCACCAGGCCGCGCGTCTCGGTATAGACGATGCGGGCGACCTGCACCCAGTTGACGAGCGCGATCACCATGGCGACGATCCAGAGGCTCGGCTTCAAAAGGGCTGCCAGCACGATGGCGAGCAGCAGCGCCGGAAAGGCCATCATCAGATCGGTGAAGCGCATCAGGATGTTGCCCGGCAGCCCGCGAAGATAACCGGCAACGATGCCGACGAAGAGGCCGATCGCCACCGCGATGCCATTGGCGACAAGGCCGATGATCAGCGAGGTGCGGGCGCCGAAGAGCAGGCGGGAGAAGAGGTCGCGGCCGAGCGTGTCGGTGCCGAGGAGATAGGGACCGCCCGGCGGCAGCGGCGCGCCTTCGAGCGAGAGGCCGTCAAACATCTGTTCGTCGGGGCTGAACGGCGCGATCCACGGCGCTGCAATGGCGAGCCCGATGACGAGTGTAACGACGATCAGGCCGAAGAGGGCCGTCGGCTGGCGGATCATCTGTTTCAGCACATGCATCAGCCCGCCTCCGGCAGAGGTTCGGCACCCGCCAGGATGAAGGCCGCTATCTGCTCCATCGGCAGGCGGCGGCGCATGGCACAGTTGCGTAGGATTGCGTAAGCGCTCTCCTCGTCGATGCCGCGTGCGGCCTGAAGCTTTTCGACGGCGGCGTGCACGAGCGGTCGCAGCCGGACGCGCTCCTCGAGATATTGCAGCTTTTCCGCAGTCGCCTTGCGCTCCTGATGAATGGAGACGGCCATGACAAGCGCCGGATAGACGGCCGATGTGGCAATCGGCTTGGCGATGATCGCGCCGGCACCCTGTGCGAGCGCCCAGGCGATGCGGCCGGGCGCTTCCGAACCAAGCAGGGCGACGACGGGGCAGGCAGGCGTTTCGCCGTTCCAGGGCAGCAGATCGTCCCAGCCCTGGTCGGCATCGACGATGACGAGATCAGGCAGTGCCGCGGCCGAAAGCGGCGCCCATTGCAGCATTGCATGGATGCCGAGTAGGCGAAGCTGGCGGATCAGCTTTTCGGTGTTGCCGTCCTCGCGATGCAGGACCATCGCCTGCCAGCCGGTAAAATTGGGTGTCTCTCTCATGACACCACCCTCAGCCGCGGCAAGGCCTGTCGGTTGCGGCCGGTCAAGTAGGGGTCGGCGGCGAGCGGCGGCCGCGAGGCGACGACATCGAAGCCGTTGTCGGCGTTGATCCGGCCGAGATGGAAGGGCAGGGCGGCATGATTGGTCTCGCGGTCGATCGAAAGCGCGCCGAACAGCGTCGGCCAGGATCTATTGTAGAGCTCGCGCCGGACGGCGTCGGGCTCGTCACCGCCGGCAGCGACGATCGCGTCGACGCAGAGCCGGACGGTGGTATAGGCGCTGGCAAAGACGCTGGAGACACGCCGCTCCGCGCCGTGATGCTCGGTGACACGGGCCTTGAAGGCGGCATTCTCGGGGGTCGCGATACTGTCGAAATAGGAAGCGGCGCAAAGCTGGCCGGCGGCGGCACCGGCGGCGATATCGTCGAGCTCGCATTCCATCAGGTCGCAGCTCACGACCGGGCAGTTTTCCGCGCGGAAGGCCGGGTCGCGATCACCGAGGGCCTTGATCGCCTCCAGGAAAGCGTAGCTTGAGGGGCCGATCAGATTGTTGAGGATGAAGCTCGGGCGGCGTTGCGCGATCTCGGCGACGATGCGCTCGACGGCGGTTTCCTCAAGCGGAAGATAGCGTTCGCCAAGCACCTCGCCGCCGGCATTGGTAATGAGTTCGCGGGCGAGCCGGTTCATTTCCCAGCCCCAGACATAGTTGGCGCCGACGAGATAGGGCCTTGCGCCGTAACGCGGGATCAGGTGCTCGAACAGCGGCAGCAGATGCTGGTTCGGGCAGCCGCCGACATAGATGACGTTCTCGTTGGCTTCGAAGCCTTCATAGGGGCACATATACCAGAGCAGGCCGTCATGTTTCTCGACGAGCGGGATGACCTCCTTGCGTGCCGCCGAGGTAATCGTGCCGACGATATGGCGACAGCCGGTGCGCAGAAGATGGCGCGCACCGTCGAGATAGGCGGCAAGATCGGCATGCGGGTCGAAGAAGACGGGCTCGATCGCCAGCCCGTCGACGCCGGCATATTCGGCCATCGCGAAATCGGCACCGTCGCGCGCGTCGCGGCCCATCGAGCCGTAGGGTCCGGTGGTCGAAAAGAGGATGCCGATTTTCAGCGCGTCATTCATGAAGTGACCACATCAAAAACCCCACGACGCTGGTCCCATCGAGCGATGAGGCGTCATGGGGCGAAACTGCCCAGAGACTATCGGAGTCATGTCAATGCGGCAGGCCGTTTGCCTATTCCGCAGGCTTGAGTAAAATACAGGCAGCTTATCTTTGTCAAGTGTGCTGCGCTGCACTCGCAGTCATTTGATCTTGTTCTTGCGGTAGGGCCGCGAAAGGACGCCCTATCTTGAACAAATGTTAGATCACTTCGAGACATCCCAGCGCAGATTGTCGGGCTCAGCTCGGCAAAGCGGTGCCATACCCACAAGCAATGTTCGTAGCTCTGCAGCCTTGCCAAGGTGGGCAGTGAGGATGGCAGTGATTTTCGAAGCGAGGGGTTTGACAGCGGGGATCGCCGGCTATTCAATTCGCCGAGACTCTAAGCCCGGTAGGTGAAGGTTCAGTGATAGGTAACCGGATATTGCTATGGCGCCGCTTCGTTACCCACACTCTTGAGGTGCGGATGGATGGAAATCGAGAAGCGACTAATTGATTTGATCAGTGATTTTAACGGGCGGTTAGCGGGGGAAGATATTCGCGAGTACATATCCCTTGCGGAGCATAATGAGTGTGTGGTTGCGTTGGAAAATCTATGCACGCAGTTGCGCGAGTATGATGTGGTGCTGGCTCCGGAGGAACTGGCGAACATTCAGGCGCTGGCAAATGAGATGAATCTAAAAGCAGATACCTGGGCGTTTCTCAAGTACCCCAGATCTTGATGCTCATACTGCGTGTGCCTACCTGGTGCATGGAGTGCTAAAGCGCTGAAGCGGTTGCCGCACCCGAGTTGATGAGCTTGATGACAAATCCTCATTTTTCCAACGAAATGCCTCACGACGAGAGGAAGTATTCTGGGTCTGGATATGGCTAAGCGCATAAAGATTGGTAACCTAATTCAGATTCTAACGTCGAGAGGCGTTTGCTACGCCCAAGTGACTCATCAGCATTTTCGCTACGGATACCTGCTTCGCGTGTTTGATGGTTTTCACAGCGACAGGCCCAATAATTTCGGCGAAGTGGTCACCTCTCCCGTGTTATTTTCTGCCTTTTTCCCCGTCCAAAAAGCAGTTGGCGAAGGCCTAGTGGCAAATGTCGGAAACAGTAGCGTCACCGATGCAAATTCCGTCTTTCCCACCTTTCGGACCAGTGCCCGGGATAGGGACGGGCGGCGGGGGCCTTGGTGGTTGTGGAATGGCGAAACGGAAGTGATGCTGACTCGAGGCCTTTCTGATGAGGAAAAGAGATATCCGGTCCTCGGTATCATCAGCGCACCCTTGCTGGTTGAGCGAATTGAGAAGAGTTATCGAGCAGAGACTCATGATTTGTAGTTTTGCGTCGTCGGGTTATATTGTTGGGGCTTCTAAATGCGACCTGAGCGCATTCCGGAACCCCCTAACTCAAGTCATGCAACTCCGTCGTAATCGCCGCCCCAATCGAAAACTCTGAAAAGCGCACCCTCAGTCCGCTGCGCTCCGGCGTGCAGGCGGCCGGCCCAACCTCGTAGTGCGCGGCGGCGGGGAAGGGCGCTAACCGCAGCAGCGGCCAGCGGCTGCCGTCGCGGGAAGCCTGGATGCGCATTGCGCCGTTGGCGACGGTGACGCGGATGCGGAAATCCTCCAATTCCTTGAAGGGCTGCGCCACGGACCAGTCGGAACTGCCATCGGTGACGACGGTGCTGAGGAAGGCTTCGCCGTCGGTGAATTCGACGCCTGTTTTCACCCAGCGTTTCTCGTCAATGCGCACCATCAGGCCGGCCTGGTCGTAGAGCGTGCGGAATTCGCCCTGGACGCGGATTTGAGCGGTGAAGCCATCGGCCGTGGGAAAGGCGAGGAAATGGCCGCTGTCGCGGGTGAAGCCGTAATGGGTCTCCCGCCAGAAATCGGTTTTTTCATCGGTCGTCAGGGTAAGGCCGGTTTCGTTCGCCAGCCAGTGTGCCGGCTCGTTCAGCCATTTTCCGTCGTTGAAATCGATGCTCATCCTGTTCTCCCGTTCCGTTGAAGGCTCACTGCAGGGCGATTGACCCACCTTGGCATAATGCGCGGTCTTGGTGCAGGCGGGCGCAGCCGAAGATTGTGTGTTTTCCGGCGTCCCGGTATCCGCCGCGAGCATAATCCGTCGCCCGTGCTTGACAGGATCGATCCATCTCCTATTCTGTTACAAAAAGATGAATTACATAATTGTGGAACTAAATCGGGAGCCATCACATGAAAACATTGGTCGCATTCCTTCTCGGCACCGCGCTCGTCGCCCTGCCTTCGACGCTCCTTGCCCAGGAAAAGGGTGGTGTCATCAACGTCGCGACGATCGGCGAACCGCCGACGCTCGATCCGATGTCGTCGACGGCCGATCTGGTCGGCATCGTCACTCAGCACATTTTCGAAACGCTCTACACCTTTGACAAGAGCTGGAATGTCACGCCGCTTCTGGCCGAAAGCCTGCCTGAGATCAGCGCCGACGGCAAAACCTATACGATCAAGCTCAGGACCGGCATCAAGTTCCACGACAATACCGACATGACCTCGGAAGATGTCGTCGCCTCGCTTGGCCGCTGGATGAAGATCGCCTCGCGCGGCAAGCAGGTGGCCGGCTTCATCGACAAGATCACCGCGGTCGATCCGGCGACCGTCACCATCACGCTGAAGCAGCCCTATGCGCCGCTGACCTCGCTGCTCGCCTTCAACAATTCGGCGGCGATCATCATCCCGTCCGAAAAGCAGGACGAGCCGATGAAGGACTTCATCGGCACCGGTCCCTATATGCTGAAGGAGCGCAGGGCCGACCAGTATATCCAGCTCGTCCGCTTCGACGGCTACAAGTCACGCGAAGGCGACAGCAATGGTTATGGCGGCGCCCGCCATCAATATCTCGATGAGATCCGCTTCGTGCCGGTGCCCGATCCAAACACCCGCGTCGAGGCCGCTATTTCCGGCCAGTATGATTATGTCGACTCCATTCCGGTCGAATCCTACGACAAGCTGAAGGCCTCCACCGCCTCGCAGCCGATCATCCTGAAGCCCTTCGGTTATCCGGTCTTCGTCTTCAACACGGCCGATGGCATCAACAAGAATGTCGAGGTCCGCAAGGCGATCCGCCAGGCGCTCAGCATGGAAGACATGCTGGCCGCGGCTTTCGGCAGCAAGGATTTCTACGCGCTCGACGGCGCCATCTATCCGAAGACCTTTGCCTGGTCGACGGATGCTGGCGTCGAGGGCGCCTATAACGTCGCCGATCCGGAAGGGGCGGCCGCTGCCGCCAAGAAGGCCGGTTACAACGGCGAACCGATCCGCATTCTGACCAGCCGCCAATACGAGTTCCATTACAAGATGGCGCAGGTCGCCGCCGAATATCTGAAGCTTGCCGGCTTCACCGTCGATATGCAGGTTGTGGACTGGGCGACGCTGACGCAGCGCCGCACCGATCCGAAGCTCTGGGATATCTACATCACACATAGCCCGTTCCTGCCGGAGCCGGCCCTCATCGGCTCGCTCTCGACCAGCTCGCCCGGCTGGTGGGATACGCCGGCCCGCAAGGCCGCCGTCGATGCCTTCACCTCGGAAGTCGATCCGAAGAAGCGTGTGGCGCTCTGGGCCGATGTCCAGAAGGCCGTCTATGCCGACGCACCCTTCATGAAGATCGGCGACTTCAACGCCGTCTCCGCCGAGTCGACCAAGCTCGAAGGCGTCGATCCGGCTCCATGGCCGTATTTCTGGAATGCGTCGATCAAGAAGTAAGAGTCGCCATCGGTACCGGCCATTCCTGACCGGTACCGGTCTTCTTTTTCGCAGCATCTGCAAAGGTTTGCCAGGCATTCATGATACGCTACATCCTCCAGCGCCTGTTCGGCATGATCGTCGTGATGTTTCTCGTCGTCACGATCGTCTTCGTCATCGTGCGCGTGACGCCGGGAGATCCGGCCGCCGTCATGCTCGGGCCGGATGCGACGCCGCAGGATATTGCCGATCTCAGGTCCCGGCTCGGCCTCGATCAGTCTCTCGGCCTGCAATATGTCTATTACATCGGCCAGCTGCTGAAGGGTGATCTCGGCCAGTCGATCTTCCTCAATATGCCTGTCACCTCGGCCTTGCTCGACCGGGCCGAGCCGACTTTCTTCCTGACACTGTTTTCGCTTGCGATTGCCAGCACCATCGCCTTGCCGATCGGCATCTATGCCGCCTATCGGCGCGGCTCCTTCGTCGACCAGGCGGCAACGACGCTTGCGATGTTTGCCGCCAGCATTCCGAGCTTCTGGCTCGGCCTGATCCTGATGCAGTTCTTCGCGGTCAGGCTCAACCTCTTCCCGGTCTCAGGTTATGGCGGTCCCGGCTCGACCTTCTTCGAGCGGATGTATCACCTGACGCTGCCCGCCTTTGCGCTCGGCATCGTCTCCTCGGCGCTGATCCTGCGTTTCACCCGCGCTTCAATGCTCGATGTGCTCGGCGACGACTATATCCGCACGGCCCGCGCCAAGGGGTTGATCGAGCGCCGGGTGATCCTCAAGCACGCATTGAAGAATGCGCTGATCCCGATTCTGACGGTGATCGGCCTGACGGCAGCGGTCCTGATTTCGGGCGCCGTCGTCACCGAAACCGTCTTCGGCCTGCCGGGCGTCGGCAATCTCGTCGTCTCGGCGGTTCTGCGCCGCGACTATCCGGTCATCCAGGGGGCGCTGCTCGTCATCGCCGCGCTCTACGTGCTGATCAATTTTGCGATCGACATGCTTTATCTGTTGATCGATCCGAGGGTGCGCTACTGATGGCCGATATCGCAATCAAGTCAGTCGAGGGCGAGGGCAGCAAATTCGCTAAGCGCCTGCTCAAACGCAAGACGGTCGCCTGCGGCCTGCTGATCCTGACGATCTTCGTGCTTCTGGCGGTCTTCGCGCCTGTTGTCGCACCCTATTCGCCGTCGAAGCTTTCCATCGCCAACCGGCTGAAGCCGCCGGGCGGCACCTTTTTCTTTGGCACCGACGAGTTCGGCCGCGACGTCTTTTCGCGCACGATCTTCGCCGGCCGCCTGTCGCTGCTCGTCGGTGTTGCGGTCGTGACCCTGTCGGCCGTGATCGGCGTGACGCTTGGCCTGCTTGCCGGCTTCTTCCAGAAGCTCGATACGCCGATCGCCCGGCTGATCGACGCGATGATGGCGTTTCCGGATATTCTGCTGGCGATCGCGCTCGTCGCCGCCCTCGGCCCGTCGCTGACGACTGTCATCATCGCGCTGTCGATCGTCTATGCGCCGCGCCTTGCCCGCATCGTCCGCGCGTCGACACTGGTCATTCGCGAACTGCCCTATGTCGAGGCGGCAAGGGCGCTCGGCATTTCCACCTTCCATATCATGACGCGGCATGTGCTGCGCAATCTGCTGTCGCCGATCCTGGTGCAGGCCACCTTCCTTTTCGCCAGCGCGATGCTTGCCGAAGCCGGCCTGTCTTTCCTCGGCCTCGGCGTCAGCCCCGAAATCCCGACCTGGGGAACGATGATCGCCGCCGGCCGCCAGTATATCGGCCAGGCCGACTGGATGACGCTGTTTCCCGGCGTCGCCATTATTCTCTCCGTGCTGTCGCTGCAGATGGTCGGCGACGGCCTCCGGGACATGCTCGATCCAAGACTTCGCAAGGATCTTTAATCTGCCGACCAAGCGTCGGCCCAATCGAAATTCGCATGACAGGAGTTTGCGTGAATCAGTTTCCTACCGCCGCCGGCAAGGTCGAGAACTCGCCTTACGAACGGCTTGCCGCCCTCGGCATTACGCTTCCGCCGCCACCGCCGCCGATCGCCAATTTCGTGACGCACGTAGTCGAAGGCAACATGCTCTACCTCTCCGGCCAGGGACCGCGCGAGGCCGACGGCTTCATGCATGCCGGCAAGGTCGGCGCCGGCGTCAGTGTCGAGGAGGCCTACGGTCATGCGCGGCTGACCGGCATCAACCTGCTTGCAGTCATGCATGACGCGCTCGGCGATCTCACCCGGGTCAAGCGGGTGGTGAAACTGCTCGGCATGGTCAATGCCGTGCCTGAGTTCGAGGATCATCCGAGCGTCATCAACGGCTGCTCGGATCTGCTGATCGCAGTCTTCGGTCCGGCCGGCGAACATGCTCGCTCGGCTGTCGGCTTCGGCTCGCTGCCCGGCAACATCACCGTCGAGATCGAGGCGATCGTCGCCTTGCACGGCTGATGGGAGCTCGACACACTTGATCGACCGCCCCATGTTTCGTTTTTCGACCCAGAATCCTGGAGATCTCCATGTCCACTGATATCCGCCCGTCGCTCGGCCTGCGCCCTGTCATCAATGTATCGGGCACGATGACCAGCCTCGGCGCATCGATCGTCGTTCCCGAAGCGATCGAGGCGATGGCATCGATCCTGCCTCACTTCGTCGAGATCAACGATCTGCAGCGCAAGGCAAGTGGCGTCATCGCCCGGCTGACCGGCGGCGAGGCGGGCTTCGTCACCGCCTCTTGCTCGGCCGGCATTTCGCTCGCCGTCGCCGGCGCGATCACCGGCAACAATCTGCTGGCGATCGAGAGGTTGCCGGATGTCGTGCCGGAGAAGAACGAAGTGCTGGTGCAGATGGGCCATGTCGTCAGTTACGGCGCTCCTGTCGACCAGGCGATCCGGCTTGCCGGCGGCAAGGTCGTGCTTGTGGGGCAGGCGACCTCGACGCATCGCTTCCACATGGAAAATGCCATCACCGACAAGACGGCAGCTGCCGTCTATGTCGTCTCCCACCATGTCGTCGACTACGGCCTGTTGAACCTCAAGGAATTCGTCGAGATCGCCCATGCCAAGGGCGTGCCCGTCATCGTCGATGCGGCCTCGGAATATGACCTGCGGATCTTCCTGGAGCAGGGGGCCGATATCGCACTCTACTCCGGCCACAAATTCCTCGGCGGCCCGACTTCGGGCATCGTTGCCGGCAGCAAGGAGCTGGTGCGCCACGCCTTCCTGCAGAATATGGGCATCGGTCGCGGCATGAAAGTCGGCAAGGAGAGCATCTTCGGTGTCATGGCGGCACTCGAAGCCTGGGAAAATCGCGACCATGCCGGCATCCGGGAACGCGAGACCAGCTATCTCAACCTGTGGAAGCGCACGCTCGACGGCCGCCCTGGCCTCACTGCGCTGATCGAGCCTGACCCGACCAACAATCCGCTCGATCGGCTGCGCCTGATCGTCGATCCCGAGCCCATATCACCGCCTGGGATCTGGCGGATGCGCTTGCCAAGGGCAGCCCGCCGATCATCGTGCGCGATCACGAGGTGGAGCACCGCTATTTCTACCTCGACCCGTGCAATCTGCACCCGGGCGAGGAGACGATCGTCGCGGAGCGCCTGGCGCAGGAACTCGACAAGGCGCGCGCCTCCAACGAGATCATCGCAACGCCGATCGAGAACCGCAGCAGGCACCGCTTCGACGGTGCGCTGCGCTGGCCGGATTGATCCGCCGCTTACCCGTCGCAAAAGGAACCGACATGGCCAGTGCCCAAATGCAACCGATCCAGACGACGACCGACGTTCTTTCCGTCGAAAGGCTGACGACGTCCTTCCTGGTGGACGGCGTCTGGAAACCGGTCGTGCGCGATGTTTCCTTCACGGTGGCGCCAGCGGAGACGGTGGCGATCGTCGGCGAATCCGGCTCGGGCAAGAGCGTCACCTCTCTCTCGATCATGCGGCTGCTGCAGGCGGACACAAGCCGTGTCGAGGGCCGCGTCATGCTCGGCGGACGCGACCTGCTGGCATTGCCGGAAAATGCCATGCGGCAGGTGCGCGGCAACGAGGTGGCGATGATCTTCCAGGAGCCGATGACATCGCTCAATCCGCTCTTCACCATCGGCGAGCAGATTTCCGAAGCACTGCTCTGCCATTCCGACATGAGCAGGGCCGATGCCAAAGCCGAGACGATAAGGCTGCTGGAAAAGGTCCGCATCCCCTCGGCCGCTTCGCGCTTCGGCGAATATCCGCATCGTTTCTCCGGCGGCATGCGCCAGCGGGTGATGATCGCCATGGCGCTCGCCAGCCGACCGAAGCTATTGATTGCCGACGAGCCGACGACGGCGCTCGACGTGACCATCCAGGGCCAGATCCTCGATCTCATCAAGATGCTGCAGGACGAGGAGGGGACCTCCGTTCTCTTCATCACCCATGATATGGGCGTCGTTGCCGAGATCGCCGACAGGACGGTGGTGATGTATCGCGGCGAACAGGTGGAAAGCGGCGCCACCGCCGATATCTTCCACCGTGGCAAACATCCCTATACCAGGGCGTTACTATCAGCCGTGCCGGTGCTCGGCTCGATGCAGGGCCGGCAAAGGCCTCTGCGCTTCCCGGTGGTGAATACGGCAACGGGTGAATCCGACATTCCCGCCGAGGCCGCCGATACCGTCGCTGCGACGCCGGTCCTGCAGGTGAAGAACCTCACCAAGCGCTTCGACATTCATTCCGGTCTCTTCGGCCGGCTGACCAGCCGCGTGCACGCGGTCGAAAACGTCTCCTTCGATCTTCATGCCGGCGAGACGCTGTCGCTCGTCGGCGAATCCGGTTGCGGCAAATCGACGACCGGCCGCGCCATCATGCGCCTCATCGAACCGCAGGCCGGTTCCGTTCTGGTCGAGGGCAGGGAGGTGCTCGGCCTCGACAGGAAGGATCTGCGCGAGATGCGCAAATCCGTGCAGATGATTTTCCAAGATCCCTTTGCCAGCCTCAATCCGCGCATGACGGTCGGCGCAGCGATTGCCGAACCCTATCTCGAACACAGGATGGGCACTCCAAAACAGGCAAAAGATGTCGTCGCCGACCTGCTGGTGAAGGTCGGCCTGTCGGCGGATATGGCCGCGCGTTATCCGCATGAATTTTCCGGCGGCCAGCGCCAGCGCATCTGCATCGCCCGCGCGCTTGCCTTGCAGCCGAAGGTCATCGTCGCCGATGAAAGCGTCTCGGCGCTCGACGTTTCGATCAAGGCGCAGGTGATCAACCTGATGCTGGATCTGCAGCAGAGCCTCAACCTTGCCTTCCTGTTCATCTCGCACGACATGGCGGTGGTCGAACGCGTCAGCCACCGGGTGGCGGTGATGTATCTCGGCGAGATCGTCGAGATCGGCCCACGGGCCGCGGTTTTCGAAAATCCGCAGCATCCCTATACGAAGAAACTCATTGCGGCAGTGCCCGTGCCCGATCCAGACCGCCGCCACGAAAAGCGGATGGTGGCGAACGACGAGATCAAGAGCCCGATGCGCCCGGTCGACTATCAACCCGCGAACGCCTCCTATCGGGAGGTCGGGCCGGGGCATCTGGTGATGGCCGATCGGTAGACTTGCCATCGCATTTCGGATTTGGCGGGCACTATTCCATCGCCAGGATCATGTTGCGCACGACGGGGTAGATTTCCCCCTCCCAGCGGCGGCCGTTGAAGACGCCGTAATGTCCGACATTGGCCTGAAGATGATGGCGCTTCAGATGCGGGCGCAGCGCCCGACAGAGATCGTGCGCGGCCGAGGTCTGGCCGAGGGCGCAGATATCGTCGCGCCCACCCTCGACGGTCAAAAGCGCGGTGTTGCGGATCTGGCCCGGATCGACCTTGCGGCCATGGTGGGTCAAGTCGCCGGTTGCGAGTTCCGCTTTCTGGAAGACGCGTTCGATGGTCTCGATGTAGAATTCCTCGGTGAGGTCGAGCACGGCGAAATATTCGTCATAGAAATTCTTGATCTTGCCGGCCTCGGCGGTCTCGCCCTTGGCCAGATGGTCGTAAAGCTTGCGATGAGCGTCCTGGTGGCGCTCCATGTTCATCGACATGAAGGCGACGAGCTGGAGGAAGCCGGGATAGACGCGCCGTCCGGCGCCCCGATAGCGCCAGGGAACAGCTGCGATCAACGAATTCTCGAACCAGGCGAGCGACTTCGACACCGCAAGCTCGTTGACCTTCGTCGGGCTTTCGCGCGGGTCGATCGGCCCGGCCATCAGCGTCATGGTGCGCGGGGTGGCGGGATGCCGCTCTTCCGACATCACGGCAACGGCGGCCAGCGCCTGTACGCAGGGTTGGCAGACGGCGAGGATATGAGCACCCGGACCGATCTCCTCCAGGAAGCGGATGATATAGTCCACATAATCGTCCATGCCGAAACGCCCTGCCGACAGCGGCACGTCGCGGGCATTGGCCCAGTCGGTGATATAGACGTCGTGATCGCGCAGCAGGGTCTGCACGGTGCCGCGCAGGAGTGTGGCGAAATGACCGGAGAGCGGCGCGACGACCAGCACCCGCGGTCGCGGCGCGTCTGTTTCCGCCGCAAAGCGCAGCAGCGTGCCGAAGGGCATGTCGAGCACGGTCTCGACGGTGACGGGCGCCATGCGGTTGCCGATCATCGCCGAGGTGATGGCGAAGTCTGGACGTTCGTGGGTGATCTCGAAGCGTGATATCATCTCCAGCGCAGCGGCGAAGTGCCGGCCCATACTGCCGACAGGTTCCCAGAACGCTGTCGCAGAGAAGATCTGCAGGCGCCGTGCCAGATCGCGCAGGGGCGCGATGAGATCATCCTGGAACTGATAGGCCTGATAGAGCATGGCCGAAATCTCCCGCACTGCCGCATCGATGCGGCGGTGCAAAAAATGCTAGTGGAATATGTCCTGCCATGCGAGAAGATTATCGAGGAAGAAGCAACATTGTCCGACAAGGATAGAGCCCCATGTCGCAGGCGGCACTGACGATTTCCTCGAAGAACTACTCCTCATGGTCTCTGCGCGGCTGGCTGCTGTGCCGGATGGCGGGGCTGGACTTCGCCGAAGTCCTTGTGGAGCTGGATGACGAGGCGCGCCAGGAACTGCTTCTGCTTTCACCGTCGGTTCTGGTGCCGAGGCTGACCCATGACGACGTGACGGTCTGGGACACGCTGGCGATCGCGGAATATCTCCACGAAGTGGCGCCCACTGCCGGGCTCTGGCCCGCCGAGCGCGCGGCGCGCGCCCGCTGCCGGTCGGTCTCGGGTGAGATGCATTCGGGTTTCCACAATCTGCGCTCGGCATTGCCGATGAACCTCAAGGCGCGGCATGCAAGCTTCAAGATATTCTCGGGCGCGCGGCCCGATGTCGAGCGCGTCAAGGCGATCTGGACCGAATGCCTCGAGGCAAGCGGCGGGCCCTGGCTGTTCGGGACCGCGCCGACCGTGGCCGATGCGATGTACGCGCCGGTCTGCACCCGCTTTCGCACCTATGCGGTGGAGTTGGAGCCGCGGCTTGCAGCCTATGTCGAGACGGTGCTGTCCTGGCCGCTGATGGGCGAATGGACCGAAGGGGCGTTGGTCGAGCCGGACGAGATCGTCGAGCTGGAAGTCGAGTTCTGACGGAAACGCGGCCGGTCGGCTCCGCATCGATTTTCACGGTCGAATTAAGAGTTGCCTGGAAGGTGAGCCGCGCATAAAGCAGATGCAGTGCCAAATGCCGCGAAGCCTGGACCGATGAACAGAGATTATTATTCCAAACTCGGCGGATTGCCGCCGCAAACCGAACTGCTTTCCAGTAAGGCCGTTTTCACCACCGCCTATGCGGTCATCCCGCGCAGCGTCATGACCGACATCGTCACCAGCGTCCTTCCGCATTGGACGGGGACACGGGCATGGGTTCTCTCCAGGCCGCTCTCCGGTTTTTCCGAGACCTTCTCGCAATATGTGATGGAAGTTCAGCCAGGCGGCGGAAGCGATCGGCCGGAGCCCGACAAGCGGGCCGAAGCGGTTCTGTTCGTCGTCGAAGGCGAGATGGCCGTGGAATTCGGCGGCGTCAGCCATGCGCTCCGGGCCGGTTCGTTCGCCTATCTTCCGGCGGGTTCGGCCTGGCGCCTGGAAAATGGCGGCTCGACGGCGGCAAAATTCCACTGGATTCGAAAGGCCTTTCAGGAGGTCGAGGGGCTGGAGCCACCACCGGCGATCTTCACGCACGAGGACGATCATGCCATCTCGGCGATGCCGGACACCGATGGACGCTGGGGGACGACCCGGTTCATCGATCCGGCCGATGTCCGCTACGACATGCACGTGAATATCGTGACTCTGGAGCCGGGCGCCGTGATCCCCTTCATGGAAACCCATGTCATGGAGCATGGTCTCTATGTGCTGGAGGGCAAGGCGGTTTATCGGCTGAACCAGGATTGGGTCGAGGTCGAGGCCGGCGACTTCATGTGGCTGCGCTCTTTCTGCCCGCAGGCATGTTACGCGGGCGGCCCGGGCCGGTTCCGCTATCTGCTCTATAAGGACGTCAACCGTCACATGACGCTCTGGTAGGATCTATCGCAGAGGGACGATGAAGCTCGAAAGCGAACGTCTGATTTTGAGGCCCTGGCGACAGGATGATCGCAAACCCTTCGCTGCGATCAATGCCGAACCCGACGTCGTCAGATATCTCAATCCTCTGACCGACGAACAGTCGGATGCGATGCTCGACCGCATCGACCTTCACTTCGAGGATCATGGCTGGGGGTTCTGGGCGCTGGAGGAGAAGGCAAGCGGCGCGTTGATCGGCCTCTGCGGCCTCAACAATGTTTCGCCGGCTTTGCCGTTCGCCCCGGCAGTCGAAATCGGTTGGCGGCTTTCAGCGTCTCGCCACGGCGCCGGATATGCGCGCGAGGCCGCGGAACGGTCTCTCGACTTTGCGTTCAACGCGCTGAAGCTTGACCGCATCGTCAGTTTCACAGTGCCCGCAAACAGCAATTCCTGGGGTTTGATGAGACGGCTGGGGATGAGCCGGATCGGTGAGTTCGATCATCCCAATTTGGCCGAAGGGCATCCGTTGCGCCGTCACGTGCTCTACGAACTGCGATCATCAAACGATATGTGACCAACCCACGCGTCGACATCAACCGCGGGGATCGCGCTCATAGTTACGCAACTTATAAGTGTAAAAGTGGCGTAAGATATCTTATGGAACTATAGGCGTCTGCTTGGTCTTGGGTTGATATCGCACGGGTCGGAAAAACCGGGAAATGTGACGGTAGCCTCCAACCCTCTGCTTAGTCAGTTGATGAATAGAAATGCCGCAAGACAGACCATCACGCAACGATGGGCTGGTCCGAATTGATTGGAAATGCGCCGACAAAAATTGCGGGAAAGTACGTGCCACAAAAGCCGATTAGATCGCCTTGTGCCTACGCCAGCCCAGACCGCTGGCCCAAATCACTCGCTACGCCAATGATCACAACAGCGGGCTGAGTTCCTTAGTTGTCCTAGTTCTTTTCGCGCTGCTCGGTCATCCTGACCTTGAGCTTTTTGTGATCGCGTCGGTGGCCGATAATGATCCTTATTGGGTGCGGCTCGAAGTCTGCGCCCAACCCCGCTCCTAACGGAACTTGCCATCAAGCTGAGTTTCATTGGGCAACGGGCTTCGAGTACGCGGTATCATTGCGCTTTAGTTCGGCTTGGGATTTCAAATCAATTACGCGTGGTTCCAAGCTTCTAGCGGAGCCATTGGTATCGATCCGGTTGTCGTGGCGGCGATTAGACTTGGTCTGGTTTTGTGTTTCCTTCCTCGGCTGCTCAAAAGTTCGCGGAATCGGCGTAGCCGCCACTAGGCGACCCCTCTGCCGTGGACGTGTTCGATAGCGGCGGGAGATGGAACACGCTACGCAAACGCCGTGGAGCCAGGCCTACCAGATCACCTTGGAAAGTTCGGAGAGGACATCGTTGCCATAGCTCTCGTCTTTGATGCTGAACTCAGCCTCGCCAGACACGAGATTGAAGTTAAAATAGACTTCAGCCTGATCTTGTCCGAGGAAAATCTTGGTGGTGTACCAGTCTCCAGGACCGCCGCCGAAACCGCCTCCCGAGGAGCGGATGGTCGGTGGTCCGAGAAATGCTATATCGAACGCTAGCGTGTCCTGTTTGGCGTCTGAAAGGCGAAGATCGCTCGCTTCCAGGGCTTTGCCCAGTTCGGAAAGGAAATGCGTGGGGCGCGGCCCGCCTGTGACATGGCGGAACATGCCATGCGACTCGCTCTTTAGTTCGATGGCGAATTTCGTTTCGTCGTCGCCCTCACCATACGACGCCATCAAAGCGAGGTCATCGGCGTTCGACTTAACGGGCAGCGGTGTGATCTTGAAGGCAAGCGACCCCGGAGACCGGCCGTCGGTAACCTGATCCTGTGCGTATACGCCGCCCGACAACGCAGCGCCTGCAAAGACTATCAGGGCGGAGCGTCGGCTGATCATGTCATTCTCCTGAGAAAGAAACTGCGGCCGCTGACATAGCACATCCTCCTTGGCTCCGTCGCGGACCGCATGGAGGTTCATTCGGGGCCTGCCCTGCGGGTAACTGGCGGTTCACCATCTCACTAAAGTATGTGTGAAGCGATGCGCCGGTCTAGTTGATTTCAAAGGGATTTCAGGCTGAGGTGAACGCTTCCACTCTAAGGCTTCAGTATGCCGCGCTACGAAATACAAGCACTTGAGAACGGGATGTGGTCGGTCATGGATCGCCAGACCGGCAAGCCAATCGCCGACCGTGAGGGGGCAAGCGAACGGACGAGGGTGGAAGCCCAAGCCCTGGCTGATTTCCGCAACGGCATGTTGATTCCTCCCGCAAAGGAGCGGATTTCCTCCAGTCTCGAGAAGATACGTCGCGCCTGGGAACTGCTCTCTGGGAAGCGCCAGCCACGGTAACCCGTCCGCATAGTCCCCAATCCGACCCTCTCAGCAATGTTCCGACGCCGTTTCAACAAGATGACGGGCGACCGGTCGGGAGGAGCGTTAACCGACCCGGAGAATGGTAAATGCGAAAGATTTTAGAAGCGTTTCGGGTCGAAGGCCGCAATGGCACTATGGTCGCCGTCGAAGGATCGACCGATCTCCCTACGGCAGTAGGCTTATTGCGAGATTACATGTTCCTGGCAAAGAAATACGTGAAGTCGCAGCTTACAAGGACCGGCTTCGTCCCAGCCCATTGAAGGAGTCGTCAACCGAGGGCTTCCTATTAGTTGGATTGGATAACTCCGAGATCAAAGACGGCACGATGGTTGAGATAAGCAGCCACACCGACTAGCCATTGAATCGTAATCCGGAACGCACCGCCATACGAGCGAGCGCGTGCCTCTTGAGAAAATCCCTAGATATTTACTGGTGCCCGTATTCCGTTTCGAAGCAGGCGGGCCAGGTTCCATAAAGGGAAAGCGATGAAATATGCACCGTCGGTAGTTTCTTTCGTCATGGGTGCCGTGATTGCGGCTTTTGGCGTCGATGAAGCAGCCATCGCGACTCCAGAACGAATAGGCTGTTATGGCGACAACTGGGGTCCCACCCTCGAGATGCTTGAGCCAACGCCCACCGGTCCATTGACGTTCAAGACCCTGCGCTGTCTGCCGATCCCAGAGGGTTGGCCGAGGATCATTCCACCCTCCGTTTCGCCGAACGCCCACTTTGTGGCCGCCTTCGGTTTCTCGAAGGGTTTTTGGCTCGGTGATGTAACGCGAGGCGGGCGCGCCAATACCACTACCGAAAGACTTCCAGGAGACCTCCTTTCAAGGACGGACCCTTTCGCCTGGCTTGATGACTCGTCCGCGGTCATCGGGGTCAAACATGAGATCACGGTGCTCAGCGGCTCCGCGCGCGGCACCCTGCGACCGTATCTGTTCGCGCTGGACGGTTCGCAGATAAAATTGTCCGAACTCGTTCATCCAAACGGTCCACTTGATGAGATTTACTGGATTGGCGGTTCGGGGCTGGCGCTTGCCGGGTTCGGAACCAAGGGAATCTTCGGGGAGCCGGAACTCGGAGATCGTAAGCCGACGCTAGCCTTGGTTGATGCACGCACCGGAACGATCCTGCAGTCGGTCGAAAAGGACAGCATTCCGGAACTGTCCGATCAAAAAATCATTCAAGCCGTCACATCACGGATCGACGCATTCGGCAAAGCGCATGTATTGATCGCCTGGGCACCTGACAAATGGCTGCTCTGGGTCCAGGGGCAATCACCGCGCGTCGTTCCGAGCGCATCGACTACTTGGTTGACGCCGTTCGCACTTTCAAGCGATGCCTCGAGCGTTTTGATCATGGCCAATCTTAGCGCAACGGGTTCAATTTGCGAATTTGGAGCCTCCTGCCCCCCACCGACACCGCAATCCGGAACAATTGCCGAGTTGAGGGACGTTGCAACCGGCCAGGTGAAATGGACACTCTCGGGTACCGCATTAAATTTCTCGCAAAGCGCAGCTCCGGCAGTCAGCCCGAATGGTCGCTACGGTTTGATTTCACTGCCGGACGGGAAAAGCAGTGCGATCGCACTGATCTCGATGGACACGGGCAAAGTCATTCAGAAGTTTCAACAGCCAGGTTGGGGTCCGATAGGGCTGTCATTCTCGCCGGACAGCAAGTTCGCTGTCGTCGCCGCAGGCACGACGATGGCCGCTTTCGGGATAGATAAATGAACGGGGACGAGAGTATCTCAACCGGGAAAATCTCGCCGGCAGAAGTCTCGTGGGATCGATTGGCTTACCCGTAGTTTCTGGCGTCGAGGTCAGGAGACTGCTTCGCCGGATGTGCGCCAACACGAATGAGGTTCGCACGGCCAGTCTCCGTAGATACTTCTTACGCTTGCGTGTCAGTTCGCGATCTCTGCGACAGAACCCGAAATGATCTTCGCGCTAACCTACCTGGCTATGACCGGATTGTGAAACTGATGCAGAGGGTTGCCATCGGGAATCTCCCGATCGGGCCTGTCGCCCTTTCAAATCAACCAGTTTTCGACCTGCAAAGCGCGGATACGCATGAACTCGCCCATGTTCGCCGTCACCAGAACTGCTCCGAGGGCAGAGGCGTGGGCGGCGATGAATAAGTCATTTGGACCGATAGGCTTGCCAGCAGCCTCCAGTTCAGCCCGGATGCCACCGTATTCAGCATCGGCGGGCAGATCCAGCGCAAGCACCGGTATGCTGCCAAGGATGGCTTCGATCTGTGCTAGAAGTTTCGGTGATCCCTTCTTGGCGCACCCGTAGCGCAACTCCGACGCCGTGATAATGCTGACGCAAATTGCATCGGGCCCAACCTCGGCGATGCGTCGGGTGATTGTGCCCATCGGGTTTCGAGCAAGCTCCGAGACGATATTGGTGTCCAGCATGTAAAGCCTGCTCACAGGTCGATTTCCTTCACAGGAAGCAGGGTATCGTCGACATCAGGAAACTGATCTTCAGGACCAAGCGGCTCCAAACCAGCCAGAACTTCCAGGAGGTTCTTCCGGTGCACAGGCTCTATAATGAGCCGATCGCCGTCGCGGTGGATCATCACTCGGTCACCGGGTAGCTCAAAGTCAGCCGGGATTCGTACAGCCTGACTCTTGTTGTTTCTGAAAAGCTTGGCCTCCCGCTGGGGAATAGGCTCTTGACGTCGATTGACCACGTCGGACTCCTATGTATATACACATGCATATACATGGCATCGGCGGAGATTTCAAGTAGGATCGGGGTCTTGTGACCTCCGCTGCTTTTGAAAAGGCTTGGCGCGGTTCGTGGTTGAGATTAGAAATCATCGAGTGAAATGGGATAACATCTCACAGAATCTATCTGAGGTCCGGAAGGTGTTGTGCTAACCACGTAACCCGATCTTTGCCGGAGTTTTATTGGTCAGGCCGTTCGTCCAAGGGTGGAAAGTGCATCCTGCAGTCTGAGCGCCGCCAGTGCCTCGGTTGCCTCATCCGAAGACCATCCCGCTTCCAGCGCCGCAGACAGGACCAGCGATTCCGTTTGAAGCTCAAGCTTCTCATAAAGCGGCTCGATGGCTTCGCGCGCTGTTACCACGTGCTGGTCTGGTGGGGTGATGGGTGTGGCGGCAACCGTAGGCATGAAATGCTCCTCCTATTGAACGCTAAGGTTCGAAACCCGTTCGGGGCATCCTTGTTCCATTCATATCGCCTTTTCGGTCTTCGAGCGGCGATGCGAAAGATGACGACGCCACATATGGCGAAATTTCCTCCATCGCAGGAACGCGCGAATGATGATTGCCGGCGGAATCTTCTTGTGGTCGCCGACAGTCCCCTGCCTGGTGATAGATGCGTTCGGGTCGAGCAGAAACGCGACCAACGTGCTTGCACTCTGCGCCTCTACTTCGAGCTTGTCATCAGATAAATGCAGCCCCTGTTCGCCTTCGGCGAACGTCTGCTTATCGACGACAACGGAACCGCTAAAGACATAGAAATAGAGGTCTCGGCCTTGTTTCTGCGGGAATTCCACCCGTACGCCCGCGTCCATCCGCATGTCGAAGACGTCGATCGCGCTGCGGACATAGAAGGGGGCGCCCTCTCCTTCCGGCCCGACCAGGTGTCGCCAGACGTTTGCCGCGGCAGCTGGCATCGGCCCGTGCTGGATCTTCGGCTCCAGATCGACCGCATAAGGGCGAACGAGGATCTGCAGCATCCGCAGAGGCGGATCGGATGCCAGCGTCTCTTCGGAATGCCAAAAGCTTTTTCCGGCATTCATCACCATCAGATGGTCACGGTCGATCACCAACCGGCCAGCGGCCTTGTCGTCGTGACGCATGACGCCTTCGGGCACCCAGGAAATAATTTCGTCGTTGCGGTGCTCGTGCATGGCGATCAGGCGGCCAGGATCGAGGATGGATTCAACGACCATGGCGAGAGGGCCTCGGCCATGATCGGTCGGCTTGGGCTTCAACCACCCTGGCATGTTGATGTGCGCGACGAAGCCTCCCATATCCCGCACCACGAATGTTCGTTCGCCCTTGAGCAGCATCGCATCCTCCATGCTTGCAAGGCAGTGACGACACCGGGCCATTACCGCGCCGTGCGTCGTGAGCAAGAGTCACGGTCGGCCCCGTTCGTCCAGGCGTTACAAATCAATCACGATGTCGCCCTCAGGTTTTGAGCAGCAAATCAGCACATTGCCATCCGCCGGAGCATCGACAGGCTCCGGCCGGTAGCCGACATTTCCCTCCACAAGTCCGGTCTCGCAAGTGTGACAGACGCCAGTTCGGCACGACCATCGCACAGGCACATCGCAGGCCTCGGCCAGTTCGAGCAAGCTCTGGAATGTCGGCTCCCAGCGCACGTTGAGACCGGTGCGGGCAAATGACACCAACGGCCCCGAGCCTGGGAGCCCGGCAGGCAAATGTGGTGGCCGGCGAGATGAAGCAGCTATGCCGGGGGTCATCGCAGGACCGGCTCCGAACATCTCGGTGTGGATGCGATCCGGCGCGATGCCCAAGGCTGCAAGGCCGACGGTCAGATCGCTCATGAAGCTCGACGGTCCGCAGACATAGACGTCACAATCGCGTGGCAGGTTGAGCGACTTGAGCGCCTGCGCATCCAGGTGGCCGCGAGCGTCGAAATCTATATCGGGCCGATCCTCAGGGTCGGGAGAGCTGTAGCAAATATGGCTGTGATGGTGAGCGAGCGCCTTGAGCAGCCTGCGCGCCTCCTCGGCAAACGGATGTTCGCGGCCATTGCGGGTTCCATATAACCACCAGACCTCCCGCGTCGATGCTTCGGCCGCCAAAACATGAAGCATCGCCAGCACCGGCGTCACTCCGATCCCGGCACTCATCAGAACAACCGGCGTATCGCCTGGCCGCAATGTGAAACTGCCGCGGGCGGCACTTGCCTGCACGATGTCGCCAACCTGCAGCTCGTCGTCGATGTAGCCGCTGGCAGCGCCATCGGCCTCCCGCTTGACGCTGACGCGGTAGCGGGTGGCGCTGGGCTCGCCTGACAGCGAATAGCTGCGCATCAGCGCAGGCGCCGAAGTCGGCCCGAGCCGCAGCACCACGAACTGCCCGGGGAGTGCGGCGGCAACAGGTTGGCCATCCGCCGGTTCGAGCACGAGGGAAACCACGCTGCCGCTTTCGCGCACCTTGCGCGACACACGCAGCGGGCGGAACCCGCGCCATGCCGGAG